>CAYQUY010000379.1:0-2501 GCA_964420755.1 uncultured Anaerolineaceae bacterium | reverse complement strand
CAACCGCAACAGCCTGGTCAACCATTATCAGGTCCTCGCGATCATCGGCTGGTGGCTACTGGTGGCCGCGATTGGGTGGGCGGCGCTCCCGATCACACGGGCTGCTTTCCCGGGTCTGGTGGACGGCGGCTACCCCCTTGCCCGCATGGTTGGGCTGGTGGTCGTGGCCTGGGGCTCCTGGCTGTTGGGCAGCTTCCGGATTCCGTTCACGCGCCTGACGATCCTGCTCGTAGCCGTGGCCATGGCGGCTGCCTCCGCGGCCCTGGCCTGGCGCGACCGTCGCGGCCTCGCCGACTTCGTCAGGCGAAGGCGCAAGGAGATCTTGTGGGTCGAGGCCCTGGCACTCGTCTTCTTCCTGGTTGACCTGGGCATCCGGCTGGGCAATCCGGACCTGTGGCATCCCTGGAAGGGCGGCGAGAAGCCGATGGACCTTTCCTACCTGAACGCGGTCCTCAAGAGCACCTCGTTCCCGCCATTTGACCCCTGGTTTGCCGGCGGATACATCAACTACTACTACTACGGCTTCGTGATCGTGGCGGTGCCGATCAAGCTCCTAGGATTGGACCCGGGCGTTGCCTACAACCTGGTCATCCCGACCCTCTTCTCGCTCCTGGCGATGTCTGCCTACTGCGTTGGCTTCAATCTGCTGGCAAGAAAGAACGGCGAGGTGGAGGGCCGTTGGCTGCGTGTCCCAGGCGCCAGAGCCGCGGGCCTGGCAGCCGCGGTGGCGATCGTAGTCCTGGGCAACCTGGGCATCGTGAACATGCTCTACAACGGGTTCGTCCAGCTGGGCACGCCGGAGGGGCAGTCGCCCGGCCGTTTCGTCATGGGGCTGGTGGATGCCTCGCGGGGCCTTGTACGGTTCCTGGTGGACCGGACGCCGCTGCCCTACGGGGCGGACTCGTGGTACTGGAATCCAAGTCGGGCAATCCCGCCGGGGCCGGGCGAGGCGGGCCCAATCACCGAGTTTCCGTTCTTCACCTTCCTCTACGCGGATCTGCATGCCCACATGATCAGCCGGCCTGTGGCGCTGCTGTGCATCGCCTGGTGCGTATCGTGGCTGCTGGCCGCGGGTCAGAGGAGGGTCCTCAAGCTGCCTCAAGCAGGCCTGGCGGTGTTCGTCGGGGCACTGGCCTTCGGCGCCATCCGGCCAACGAATCTCGGGGACTATCCGGTGTATTGGGGGCTCGGGATCGTGACGGTCGTCGTGGCCGCGTGGCTGCGGAGAGGCCGGCCGACGTGGGGCGTCCTCCTGGAGGCCGCCGCGGCGGCCGTCGCGCTGATCGGCCTGACCTACTTCAGTTACCTGCCCTACCATCAGTGGTACGGTCAGGCGTACGGGGCCGTCGGGTTGTGGAACGGCTCCAAGACGCCCCTGAGCGCCTACCTGACGGTGCACGGCGTCTTCCTCTTCGCCATCCTCTCGTGGATGGCCTGGGAGACCGTGCAGTGGTTGGCGAAGACGCCGCTTTCGGCTCTGTCCAGGTGGCGGCGCTACTTTGGCGCGGCCGGCTGGTCGGCGTTCTTCCTCCTGGCGGCCGTCGTCGTCTTGGCGGTGCGCGGCTTCGCCATTGCGCCTCTCGTAATCCCCGTGATGGTCTGGGCAGGGGTGCTGATTCTGCGCCCAGGGATGGAGCTTGAGAAGCGGATCGTCCTTGCGCTGACAGGCGTGGGCCTGGCCCTGACCTTCCTGGTCGAGGTCGTGGTCATCAAGGGGGATATCAGCCGCATGAACACCGTCTTCAAGTTCTACCTGCAGGTGTGGGAGATGTTTGGTCTGACCGCGGCTGCCAGCTTGATGTGGATGTGGGAAGGGATCCAGGGGTGGAAACCATCGTGGAGGCAGGCCTGGGGCGCGGCGATGGGGCTGCTGGTGCTCTCGGCCGCGTTGTACCCTGTCGTGGCATCGATCGCCAAGATACGCGACCGCATGGCGCCCGAGGCGCCCCACACCCTGGACGGCATGGCGTACATGCCGTATGCCACATACTACGATGTGGGCACGTCGATCTCATTGGCGGAAGACTTCCGGGCGATACGGTGGATGCAGGACAACGTGCAGGGTTCGCCCGTGATCGTAGAAGCGAACCTTCCGGAATACCGCTGGGGCTCAAGGTTCACGATCTATACCGGCCTGCCGGGCGTGCTGGGCTGGAACTGGCACCAGCGGCAGCAGCGGGTGCTGGCGGGGGATGAGGATGTCTGGCAGCGAGCCTACGACATCAGTTCCTTCTACTTGAGTCCTTCTGTGGATGTGGCGCAAGATTTCCTTGAGCGCTACCAGGTCCGGTACGTGATTGTTGGGCAACTCGAGCGAATGTACTACGAGGAGCTCTCGCCCTGTCTCGCGGACGAGACCGGGGCGGGGGTCCGGTGTGACATGACGGGCAGGGTCGTCGTCCGTGACTGCGGCGCCTGGTGTCATTTCGACATTGATCCCGGCGACTGCGCCGTGACCGATGCCGAGGCCGACCCCAGCATGCTGACCTGTCCGACCCAGG
>CAYQUY010000378.1:0-2509 GCA_964420755.1 uncultured Anaerolineaceae bacterium | reverse complement strand
ACCTGGGGTGGTCGCCCCGCATTTCCGTCAACGAAGGTCTGGCGTCGCTCCAGGAGTGGGTTGAGGCCAACCAGGAGCTGTTTGAAGGCGAGGCGCCCGGGTCCGCCGAGGCGGACGCGGCTCCTGACAACCCGCAGGCGCCCGCGGGCTCAGCGGCAGGAAGTGGCACATGACAGATAAGTGTCTCCGAGTCGCCATCTTCCACTGCGGCTTCGTCTACAGCGGGGGCGGGGAGCGCATCGTGCTCGAAGAGGTCTTGGGCCTACGACGGCTCGGGCACGAGGTCGTCTGCTACGCGCCGACGCTCGACCGGAAGCTGTGCTACCCCGACTTCATCGATGAGGTGGGCGTCTGCACGTTCGTCCCCTTGCTGCCGAGATGGTTCCCGCTCCGGGATGCCCTCGCCATGGCAGCCTCGAGCCTGCTGGCGCCGTTCTTCGCCTGGCGCTTCCGGGGTATCGACGTCTTCGTCGGGGCGAACCAGCCGGGCGCCTGGATCGCCCACTGCATCGCCAAGGTGCTGCACAAGCCGTACGTCGTCTACCTGAATCAGCCCAACCGGTTGATCTACCCCCGACGCATCGATCGCGAGACCGGCTGGCTTACCAAGCCGGACTACCACGTGCTGGACGTCTTGATCAAGAAGCTCAAGCGGTTCGTCGCCTGGGCCGATCGGGTCTCGTTCACCGGCGCCCAGGTCATGCTGGCGAACGGGGACTACATCGCTGGGGTCATCGAGGGAATCTATGGCCGGGAGCAGGTCCTCTGCCCGGCCGGCTGCCATCCGCAGCCCGTCGAGTTCCTGCGGCTGAACCCCCACGCGGCGTACGAGGGCTCGTTCCAGGTGGGCCGCTTCACCGTGAGGAAGCCCTATGTCCTGATCACCAACCGGCACGAGCCGCAGAAGAAGTTCGAGTATGTCATTGAGGCGATGGCGCAAGTGACGAAGGCGATGCCCGAGGCCATGCTTGTCATCCCCGGCCCCTTCACCGCTCACACACCCAAGTTGGCGGCCCTCGCCTCCCGCCTGGGGATCAGTGAGAAGGTGACCTTCCTGGGGCAAATCTCGGAATCAGACTTGCAACGCCTCTACCGTGAAGCGGCGGTGTACTGCTATCCGGCGCCGGAAGAGGACTTCGGGATGGGCGTGATCGAGGCCATGGCGTGGGGCGTTCCGGTCGTGGCCTGGAACCACGCCGGCCCGACGGTGACCGTGATTGATGGCGAGACCGGCTACCTGGCCGATCCGTTCAAGGTCGACAGCTATGCCCAGGCGATCACCTGGCTGCTGCTCGACCCGGAGCGGCGGGCCCGGATGGGGAAGGCGGCCCGGGATCGGGTCGAGGCATTGTTCACCTGGGACCGCCATGCACGGATCCTGGAGGGGGCAATCTGGCAGGCCGTGGAGGAGGCGGAGGGAGGGCCGGCGCGGGCGCCGGCTGTCGTGCGACCACCCGTGGTGGAACGTGGGGCCGTCCTGACGGCAAGCGACCCCGCCAATGTGCCCGTGGTCGAGGTTGAGGCCGAGACAAGGGTCTAGAAGGCAAGGTTTCATGGACAAGAACACGCGGCGTGGGCTGTTCTCGAGCGTGGATGCGTTCGGGAAGCCGAAGTGGGCGCCGGCGAGGCCTGAGGACGTCGAGGCCGCATCACCTGAGCCAGCCCCGGGGGAGGCGGGCAATCAGGCGCCGATCGGGGGGCAGCAGCCCGCGACCGCAGCTGCGCCGGCGGCACAGGCGGCATGGCCGCCAGCCGCGCCCATTCGCGAGGGCGAGTCGGAGAAGGCCTGGATCGAGCCGACGGTGGCCAAGGCCATGGCTCGTTTTGACATCCGCGGCTTCCTCTTGACGTCGGTGGCCGTGTTGGCGATTGCGGCTCTGGCTCTCGCGGTCCGTGCCTACTTCTTGTATCGGATTACAGACCCGGACATCCTCATCCCAAGCTGGTCGAACGACACGTGGCACCGGTGGCAGATCGCCTATCTGAGCAAGGAAATAGGGTTCCATCAAGGGTTCCTGCGCCTGTGGGACCTGAAAGGGATGGAGTACTACTGGGGAATCGTGCATCCGCTGCTGCTGGCCGGGCTCTTCTCAATCACTGGCTCGATCGACATCATGATCCTGCGCTGGGTGACGATCGTGGCCGGGGTCCTGAACATCGTGTTTCTGTATCTGATTGGGAAGAAGTACTGGAATGCGCATGTGGGACTGGCGGCCGCGCTCCTGGCCGCTTTGAATCCAATCGTCATCTTCAATGACCCTTCGGGGATGGCCGAGCCACTGAGCTTCGTCTTCCTGCTTGCGGCGATCTACTTCTTCCCCCGGCGCTCTGTCCTCTCAGGCATCTTGTTTGCGGTCGCTTCCATGGCGCGTGCCGAGGCCTGGCTGTTCAGCATGGGGCTCATCGCGGCCGCGATGTTGAGCCGGGAACCGGCGCATCGCAAGATTTCGCTGGGCCTGGGGTGGGGGATCCCACTCCTCGCCTACATGAAGTACCTGCTGGACAAGAC
>CAYQUY010000377.1:0-2512 GCA_964420755.1 uncultured Anaerolineaceae bacterium | reverse complement strand
GCCCAGGCGGGATGAACTGTCCAATGAAGATGGCAATCCCCAGGAGGGAAAGCAAGCCCAGGAAAATCGTGATGCCGGGGGACGGGACCATGGCCTCGCCGCCAGACCATGAGGCCCAGACGTAGGCGGCCACCATGAATACGAGGACCGCTCCCGTCCTGAAGGTTGGACGGCGGTGGAAAGGCGGCTTCTCCATCGAGATGCGATTCTATCCGAAGTTCGTCGTCAGGCAAACGTGCGCCGAGGCAGCGGGCGCCCCAGGGCGGACCGCCGACAAGGCCCCGACCTTCGGTACTACGCAGACGAGAAGACGGGGCGTTCGCCCAGAACGGGCGTGACGGCACGATTCGGAGCCCCCCTTAAGCGGGGGTTGCGGGGAAGGCGGGACTGGTATACTCTCCGGCTGCAGATTCCGTGGTGGGGTAGGTGTAATGGCGCAAGCCGTGGTGACCCGAGAGTCCGAGCTTCTCAGAGTGCTTGGTCGACTCGCCGACGAGCTTCCCAGGCCCGAGTGGGTGGCGCTTGTGGACGACAACGGCCTGATCGTTGCCTGCGTGCCGTCGCAGCCGCCGATCGACGCGGAGCGAATCTCGGCGATGGCAGCCGCCTCAGTCATGATGGGCGAGCGAGTGCTTGGCGAGCTCGAGGGGGGCAACCTGCGCTACGCCAGCGTGGCTGGGTCTGTGCGCCAAAACCTGACGGTCATCCTCAGCAAGGAGCGGTTGCTCTCGATCGGATTGCGCCCGGAAGTCCCGGCCCAAGCCACCTTCGGAGCCCTCGGCCGCTGGGTCCCGGAGCTGGTCCGGACGCTCATGATGCGTCTCGGCGGCGAGTAGCGGCTCCCTTTAGGCGCGGCTGCCGACTCGGCTGCCGGTGCCCAGGGCCGCGCACCAAACCTCCTGCTCCTTCAGCATCGCGTAGCACCGGCACCAAGGGGGCGGCGTCGCCGCGATCCTTCGCACGCGTACGGCGCCGAAAGGAAGCTCGAAGGGTGGGGTCATTCCGCAACGGCCTCGATGATCCTGCTCCTGCGGCTCGGTGAGAGCGGCATCCTGTCCTTGGCCGCAGCACCCAAGAGGGTTGTGCGGGATGGCGGGGCCAGTGAGTGGCGGGCATGATCTGGCTGCGAGGTCTCCCCCAATGGAACCTGACTACCAGAGGCATGAGTGAGATGCGATTGCCGCATGTCCCGATTCGCTGTATCCTGGACGCGAACCGGGCGGGCCTTGATCGGTTAGCGGGAGCCTGCAGGGGGAGAAAGCATGGGGTACCTGTATCCGCTTTGGCTCTTCGTGGCGGCAGTCTTCTTCTACTTCGCCTACATCTTCTGGCGTCAGCCCGGGATTGCACTTCGTCCCTACCGATTCCGTCACCGGGGCGGAGGACAACCCCGGGAAGGCGCAAGGGATGGTTTCCTGTCCCCGGGAGCTCGTCGGTGACTGGAACCGCTACCGGGATTCAGAGAGTCCCAGTCACAGCGCCCGGAACCGGGCTGCTGCGGTTGGCTTCTTCGTCGTGGGAATCTGTGCGCTCCTCTCCATGTTCGTCCTGATTCCCCGCTAGCTTGCCTCAGTGCCAGCCGAGGGGATCTACCCAAGGGTGGACAGATGTCGTTCGGCGCCCGGATTCGAAAAGGAGGCGCAAAATGCAGTTCGACCTGACGGGCCGAGTAGCCATCGTCACCGGTGCCTCCCGCGGGATCGGCAGAGGCATCGCCCTCGCCTATGCCAAGGCGGGGGCGAAAGTCGTCCTCGCCAGCCGGAGGCAAGAGGGCGTCGACGCGGTCGCGGCCGAGATCCGAGAGCAGGGCGGGATGGCATTGCCGGTGGCGACGCACATGGGGCGGGAGGAAGCAGTGGCCGCCCTCGTCGACAAGGCGGCGCAAACCTTCGGCGGGGTGGACATCGCCGTCAACAACGCAGGGACCAACCCTCACTTTGGACCACTGCTGACCGCAACTGCCAGCCAGTGGGACAAGGCGCTGGAAGTCAATCTGAAGGGGGCCTTCTATCTTGTGCAACGCGCGGTCCCCATGATGGAGGCCCGGGGAGGGGGCAAGATCATCAACGTCGCCTCGGTGGCGGGGATCCGCCCGTTTCCAACTATGGGCGTCTATGGGGTGTCCAAGGCGGGGTTGATCATGCTGACCCAGGTGTTGGCCAAAGAGCTGGGTCCATCCAATATCCAGGTGAACGCCCTGGCCCCTGGGGTTATCAAGACTCGCCTCAGCCGCGCCTTGTGGGAGACACCTGAGATCGCCGACCGCATCGTGAACGCCACGGCTCTTGGCCGCCTGGGCGAGACGGACGATGTTGTGGGGGCCGCTCTCTTCCTGGCTTCGTCACTCTCCAACTACGTGACCGGGACAATCCTCCTCGTGGACGCAGGTATGGCCCTCTCCACGGGGATCGCCTAGCCACACGCTTCGGCAATCAGGTCTCGCTGCCGGTGCCCGCCGGTGATGGCGGATCCGGCCGCGGTTCATCTGTGCCGGGGCTCAGCCGCTCAGAAT
>CAYQUY010000376.1:467-2514 GCA_964420755.1 uncultured Anaerolineaceae bacterium | reverse complement strand
TTGCCTGGCCGCCAGCATTGCGGCCGGCGCCGGTGGTCTCTTACACCACCTTTTCACCCTGACCCCGGAACGCGTCCGGGGCGGTCGTTTTCTGTGGCCCGATCCGCGGGTTTCCCCGCCCGGGAGTTACCCGGCACCGTGCTCTGGGGAGCGCGGACTTTCCTCGGGCGCGGCAGACGCCTACACGCCCGACCGCGCACGCGGTCGCCCGGCCGACCCATCAGCCAGACCCATCATACCCGTCCATCCGGGCGCCGTCAATCTGCTAACCTTGTCCGGGCGGCGCGCGTCGGCCGAATCTCCCACCAGACCCACCTGGCGCGGGCGGTAGCCGCCAAGCCCCCACGGATCTGGCGGCTTCGCGCCCCACGCCGTCAGCCCCTTCCGGGGATACTTCAGGGGAATCCTCCCGCGGGACCCAGCCTCCCGCCGGGTCCCGCAGCTTCTCCCGTGTCGCGATCTACATGCCGAGGATCACGGGCAGGCGTTAACAGTCCTCTAACACGGGACCTCTTGTCATCTAATGTTCCACAGCCTATAATGCTGCGTGGTAGGGAAAGGTCGCCATGCCCATCTACACGTACCGTTGTGAGAACTGCGGCCTGCAGTTTGACCGACATCAGAGCTACGACGAGAAGCCGCTCACCCGCTGCCCGGAGTGCGGGCACGTTTCCCTTCGCAAGGTTTACCTGCCGGTGGGTGTCGTCTTCAAGGGGTCCGGCTTCTACGCCACGGACCACCGATCCCCGTCGGGCAATGGGCCGACGAAGAAAGCTGAGAAGCCCGAGAAGTCCGATACGGGGGCGGGACCCAAGAGCGATAAGGGCTCCTCTAAGAGCGACTGATCCTTCATCCGAAAGCAGGAGAGCCGGGGTGCCCCGGCTCTCTTTGTATGCCCGGACTAGAGCTGGAAGCCGCCTGTGGCCCGCACAATCCTCGAGTGGAAATTGGTGACGAACTCCATCAGGCGCTCGCGCATCGCAACCCATTCCTCGCTGGAAAGCGCCTTGCGCATCTCCCGCAGACTCTGAGTCATCCCGCCGGTGAGAATCTGGGGGGCATTTCCATAGGTCGTCAGCCATGCCTCGGTGGGCTGGATCCCCAGGCGCTGCATCCCTGGCACCAGCTCGCGTCCCACGAACTCGAAGTACTCCTGTTCGCGGCCCGGTATAACGTCCCAAGTCATAAGAACCTTCACTGCCATTCACACCGCCAACTCGCCCCACAATCCGCCTAGAGGCATTTCGCGCGGCCTTGCCTATGCCGAGGGTTGCAGGACGATCACCTGAGTCTCTTCCGAGAGATTGCTCTTGGTGACCCTCAGCGAGGGCTGCGCCTCCGTCTCCTTGATGCCCATCTCGGACAGGAAACGCGAGACCGGCCCCAGCTTGAGCTCAACCTGGCCCGTTTTGAAGTGCATCGGGATCACGATCGAGGGCTCGATCAGGCTGATGACCTCAGCCGCCTGCGACGGGGACAGGGCGTCACCGCCACCGACCGGAACCAGAGCGATGTTCACGGCCCCCAAGTCCTCGATCTGCGCCTGCGAGGGCACCTGGGTCAAGTCCCCCAGGTGAGCGACGGTCAGGCCATCGAAGTCAAAGACGAACAGGGTGTTCTGGCGGCCAGCGTCTTTCTTGCCGTCCCGCCCGCCCATCGGGATGCCGGTCACGAATACCCCGCCGATCTCAAACTCGCCCGGACCGGTGATGTCTCGCCGCTCGCCTTTGACGCCTTTCAAGTACCGGTGACTGGGCGCATCATTGCTGCTCGTGACGATGTCCGCCTTGAGCTTGAGCGGGGGCAGGCCAACACTCGGATCGTAGGGGTCGGTGACCACCGTCGCCAGCCCTCGCTCCGTCAGCCGAAAGCAGGACAAGCCATACCAGACGATCTCCATGCAGCCTCCTGGCTATGACCAGCGGATTATACACGATTGCCCTGGTCAGGGCCAAAACCTATAATCAGGCGCGTGCAGGAACCCTTGCCCAAGACGCGGCCTCTGCTCATCGGCGGCGGGAGCGTGGATGTCTCCCAAACAGGCCTC
>CAYQUY010000376.1:0-457 GCA_964420755.1 uncultured Anaerolineaceae bacterium | reverse complement strand
CGCCTGACCATCCCGCCGGTGGCCCGCGGCTACGCCGATGCCCAGGTCGACGACCACCGACACCTGTCCCGGCGCCGCTTCCCCTGGTCCCCTCCGCTTCGTCTCAGCCTTCGCGCCCGCGCCTCGCACCCCGTCCCTCTCGGCACCCTAGGCTTCGGCTTCTGGAATGACCCCTTCAGCCTGTCCCTTGGCCAGGCTGGCACGGCCAGACGGCTCCCTGCTCCTCCCCAAGCGCTCTGGTTCTTCCACGGCTCGCTGCCACACGACCTGGCCTTCTCGGACCATCTGCCGGGCCATGGCTGGAAGGCCATGAGCCTGCGGTCGCCGAGGATCCCGGGACCGATCCTGGCGGTCCCTGCTGCGGCTGCCGTCTTCCTGTCTCAGATTCCCGGCGTTCGGCGTCCTCTCCTGCAGGGAGCGTTGGGCCTCGTCCGGGCGGCGGAGGCCGTTCTAGCGG
>CAYQUY010000375.1:0-2522 GCA_964420755.1 uncultured Anaerolineaceae bacterium | reverse complement strand
GGCGCTGCTGGATACGACGTGGGCGAACCGGCCAGCCATGGCCATCGTGCCCTTCGAGGAGCTTGAGCCTCGTTGGAAGGTCCTCGAGGTCGATGCCCTTTCCCCCGTCCGTCGGGACTTCGCCATTGATGCCTATCCCTTGGCAATCTCCTTCGGTTTGGACGGCGATCCGGCTGCCGTTCGGTATGTGCAGCGGCTTGTGGCCGCTCGGGAGGGCGGGGTCGTCCAGTGGCCGGAGAGCAATCGTGACCCCTCCAAGATGACCGTGGTGGTCATGACGGGGGTGACGGCCCTGGTCCGCGGGACGGCCGCCCGGATGGACGAGATGGGCGTCGACTACCCGGCCGAGCTCATCGGCGGCTGGCTGCGAGAGGCGGATCTCACGCATGTCAGCAACGAGGTGGCCTTCGCCTCGAATTGCCCACCCCAAAGCCCCTACTCGACTTCAATGAGGTTCTGCAGCGATCCGAGCTACCTGGCTCTGCTCGAGCATGTCGGCGTTGACCTGGTGGAACTGACGGGGAATCACCTTCTGGATTGGGGGGTAGACGCGTTCAGCCGAACGTTGGACATGTATGACCAGGAGGGCTGGTTGCACTTCGGTGGCGGAAGAGATCTGGAGGACGCGCAGCAGCCGGCGCTGGTCGAACACAACGGCAACCGGCTGGCCTTCCTGGGATGCAACCCTGCAGGACCGCCCGACGACTGGGCTGGTGAGGCCTCGCCGGGGTCAGCTCCCTGTGTGTACGACCAGCTGTATGGGGAGTTGGGCCGGCTGCGGGACGAGGGGTATCTGCCGATCTTCACCTTCCAGTGGACAGAGACCTATAGCTCACAACCTCTGCCCGGGCAGGTGGCCGAGTTCCGCCGGGCGGTCGATGCCGGGGCGATCATCGTCAGCGGAAGCCAGGCGCATCAGCCGCAGGGATTCGAGTTCTACGACGGAGGTTTCATCCACTACGGCCCGGGAAACCTGTTCTTCGACCAAATGTGGTCCCTCCCTACCCGGCAGGAGTTCATCGACCGTTACGTCTTCTATGATGGCCGGCTCATCAGCGTGGAGCTGCTGACGGCCATCCTGGAGGACTGGGCCCAGCCACGACCGATGACTCCCGACGAGAGAACGGCGTTCCTCGAGCAGATCTTCGCTGCCAGCGGGTGGTAAGGGCCTCGCGACCAAGACCGGTAGAAGCCACGAAGAGACAATCGGAGGGCCGCATGGTCGTGCGGACCCCCGATTGCGTCAAACACAAAGCTACAACGAGGGGAGGGTGGCCGGCTTCAGGCCTCCAGCCTGGCTCGCTCCTTGAGGGCGTGATGCAGCCGATCCTCGGCGGCGCGGGCCACGGCCTGCAGACGGGTGAGCTCCGCCAGCCATCCCTCCGCCGCAGTCCGGTCCTTGGCATCGCGGGCGTTCACCCGCACGTTCAGCGCGGCCGCGGTGAAGGCCGCGACGGCCATGGCGGCCGCCGATCCGGCATCCGTGACCGCGTGGACATTCCCGGTCTCAGCCACCTCGGCCGCCAGCTCCAGCGTCGTCGCGGCATTTGCAGCCACCTGAAGCGGAACCTCCGCCGCCCGGTGGGTCGCGGCTTCCAGGGCCTGGTCCCGCGCCGCGGTTTCGGCTTCGTTCCCCTTGGGGAGCTTGATGGCAGCCAGGACGGCATCGAAGGCCTGGGCGTCCCGCGACACGGCCTCCTCCGAAGAGGCCCGCAGCTGATCGGCCTGCTCCGCGATCGCGGCCATCCGCTCCTGGGCGGAGGCGTACTGCTTCTTCCCCAGCGTCAGGCGGGCGACCATGGCTACCAGCGCTGCAGCCATGGCGCCGGCATGCGCCGCCGCTGACCCGCCGCCCGGCGTTGCCGTCCCCTCGGCCAGACGGTCGAGGAAGTCCGCCTCGGCGCCGGCGCCAGCCGTTGCCGCGTAGAGCCGGCTCTCCAATACCTGATCTGGCTGGAACTGATCCAGTTGGAGATACCACTGCGCCGCGTTGACCAGCGCGGCCTGCGGGATGAGCCCGACGAGCTCAGAATGATGGATCGCCGCGCCGTATCGGGCGGCCTCGCGGCGGATCATCTCGACGACCTGGGGCAGGGAAGTCTGGGTGTAATCCGTCAGGTTCATCGAGACCTGGGCGCGGCCTGCGACCAGCATCCCGAGCGCCTTGAGGTAGCGGAGGCCGCCGGAGGAGCGGCGGATGGCGGCGGCGATCTTCTTGGCGACCTCGACATCGTCAGTGGTCAGGTAGACGTTGTAGGCGATCAGAAACGGCCGCGCCCCGATCACCGTCGCGCCGGCCTTGCCTAGCCGCGAGGGGCCGAAGTCCGGGGCGCGCGAGGGATCGGTCTGGATGGCGGCCTTGAGCCCCTCGTATTGGCCGCGGCGCAGGTTCTCCAGGTTCACCCGCTCGGGTCGGGTCGCCGCGGCCTCGTAGAGATAGACGGGGATGCCAAGCTCCTCGGCGACGCGTTTGCCCAGCGTCCGGGCCAGCTCCACGCAGTCGGCCATCGTGGCTCCGGCCA
>CAYQUY010000374.1:0-2529 GCA_964420755.1 uncultured Anaerolineaceae bacterium | reverse complement strand
CTGACGGTTGGTTCCCTGGATGGCGTGCACCTTGGTCACCAGGCGCTCGTCCGGTCGATGGTGACGACTGCCCGGCAGGCGGAGATGCCGGCTGTCGTCGTCACCTTCTACCCGCATCCTTTTCTCGTTCTGCGAGGCCAACGGCCAGGATTCTACCTGACCTCTCCCGAGGAGAAGGCCGCGCTGCTCGGCCAACTCGGGGTGGACTTTGTCGTCACGCTTCCGTTCGACCGTTTATTGGCTGCCCTCAGTGCGGACGATTTTCTCGACCGGATGAAGGCCCAACTGGGCTTCCGTGACCTGTGGGTGGGCGAGGGTTTCGCCTTGGGCCACCGGCGGCAGGGCGACGTTGCGTTCCTGGCGGAGGCGGCCAAGACCCGAGGTTACCGACTCCACGTCCTCAAGCCGGTCCTCCTGGGTGGTGCGGCGGTCAGTTCGACCTGGGTGCGCAAGGCGCTGCGCGCCGGTGACGTCGTCGGTGCGGCCTCTCTTCTGGGCCGGCTCTATACCCTGCCGGGCACCGTAATCAGGGGGTCTGGCCGAGGCCGATCCTTAAGCATACCTACGGCCAACCTCGCAGTTCGGGAGGAACGGGCTCATCCGGGGCCAGGGGTCTACGCTTGCATGGCGGAGGGGCTCGGCAGGAGTTTCAAGGCGGTCACCAACATCGGCGTCCGGCCGACCTTCGAGCACGACGGTCGCCCGCTGGTCGTGGAGACTCACCTGCTGGACTTCGAGGGGGACCTCTATGGACAGGAGCTGCGCCTGACCTTCGTCGACCGGTTGCGAGACGAGCGGCGATACGCTGGCCCCGAGGCGCTCTTCGAGCAGATCCAGAAGGACATCGGCCGGGCCCGTGAGATCCTGGACGGCAGGTAGGAGGGGGAAGTGGCTGAAACCTTCAGGCGCCGGGTGTACCTGCTGAGCCATCGCCGGCTCAGCCCCGAGACCATTGCGGTGACCTTCGCCAAGACATCCAGGTCACCGCAGTCATTCGATGAGATCGCCGACCAGCTCAACGAAGAGACGTCTACGGAATTCAGCGAGAAGTGGATCGTCGGCTTCGGGCATGCTTCGGTGGCGGAGCATGCCGTCCTGCACATCGCCTTCGAGAATGTGTCACGGCTGGCCGTAGAGGTTCTGGAGTCCCACCGTCTTGCCTCCTACACCGAGAAGTCCAGCCGGTACCAGAAGTGGGCCCCGGGCTGCTACCACGTTCCCGAGGAGATCCTTGGCAGCCCGTACGAGGGCCTCTACCGGGAGACCTGCGACGGGTTATTCGCCGCCTACCAGGAATCTCTGGTCGCCGTCCGTAGGATCGTCCAGCTGCAGGTGCCGAGGCGTGAGGACGAGACCGATGAGCATTGGGAGGCCAGAATCCGCACGCGCTATGTCGACGCCTGCCGCTTCCTTCTGCCGGCGGCAGCGCTGGCGAACGTGGGCATGACCGCCAATGCCAGGACCCTGGAGCATGCGCTGAGGAAGATGCTTTCCCACCCTCTGGCTGAAGCCCGTCAGATTGGGGTGGAGCTCAGGCAGGCGTCAGTGGCGGAGTTGCCGACATTGCTCAAGCATGCCGAAGCCTCGGACTACCTGAGCCGGATGGAGGCAGATCTCGCTTCGTCCGCCGAGGCCGTCGAGCCCGACGGCAGCCGAGACTTACTTCGCCTCTTCGCCTACGAACCCGAGGCGGAAAGCCGGGTGCTGGCGGCGGCGCTCTACCCATACGCCGACACAAGCTTCGAGAAGACACTGGATCACATCCGCGCTCTCGACAAGGCCGGGCGTCGTTCCCTGGCAGAGGAGCTCTTGAGCGAGAGAGGGCGCTTGGACAACCCCCCGAGGGCCCTGGAGCATGCCACCTACACCTTCGAGGCCCTCTTGGACCAGGGTGCCTACTTTGAGCTCAAGCGGCATCGAATGATGACCCAGACTGCTCACCGCCTGACGGCGGAGCTGGGGTACGCTGTTCCCAAGCTGGTGACGACGGGGGGCTACGAGATTCCCTATCGGGAGGTGATGGAAGCGGCCGCCGCCGCCTACCGGACGCTGGCCATATGGAACCCCGAGGTCGCCGGCTACGTCATCCCCAACGGATTCAACCGCCGGGCGCTGCTGACGTTGAACCTCCGCGAGGCATACCACTTCTGCGAGCTGCGATCGGCGGCCAATGCCCACTTCTCGATCCGAAGGCTGGCCTACCGGATGGCCGAGCTGATCGGACAGGTCCACCCAACACTGGCCGCGTTCATGCGCCTGCCAGAGGGCGATGACTGGCGCAAGATCGAGGCCGAGCACTTCACGCAGGTGTAGCCGCCGCGCCTGTCCAGAGCCGCACGCTCTCGAGGCAGGGTCGGCAAACGCCTTCTCGTTCCCAGGCTGATGCCAGCGGGCAGCCCCGTTGCGGGGCCTGCCCTGTCGGCCCAGAAAGGCCCATGGCGGGCCCAGGTAGGGGCCAGGAGCCCCTCCCCGCAAGCCGTAGGAACCTCGGCTGATTGTTCCCCGTATGGTGTACTGCTATAATCACCT
>CAYQUY010000373.1:0-2569 GCA_964420755.1 uncultured Anaerolineaceae bacterium | reverse complement strand
CTTGTATGTCTTCATTGATCCGCGCGTGACGCTCGAATAGAGGGAAGGTGGCCTACCGCAGGCTTCAAACGCGCGGGGAGCTCTGTCGGGTTCGAGGGAAGCCTGCGGGGTCCGGAGGTGTGTATGGCGGTGGAAGCGAAGGCGCGGCGAGGGATCGAGGGCACCCTGGATGGGCTGCCGGAGCGCGCGATTCCGTGGCTGGAGCGCGTGCTCGGCCCGGAGCCCTACCGCCTGGTCCGGGGTCTGGCAACCAACCCGCTTTCGGTCCTGGGCATGGTAATCATGGTGGTATTTGTCCTCGTGGCGGTCTTCGCGCCGGCCATCGCGCCCCCGCTCAGCAGGGATCCATATGTCATCCCCCGCGAGGGCTACAGCGAGAACCCCCGGCCGCCAGGCAGCGAATGGACGCGGCGCCCGCCAGAAGTTACCTTCTGGCTGGAGCCGCTGACTGGGTCGACCACGTGGATCCATCCCTTCGGGACCACGCCCGGCCAGTGGGACATCTTCTACGGCATTATCTGGGGCACACGCACGGCCTTCTTTGTCGGGCTGGCCATCACCGCGGTCACACTTGTGATCGGGATCATCGTCGGCGTGGTGTCCGCCTACTACGGCGGGGCCATTGACATGATCCTGATGCGCATTACCGACATCTTCCTGACCTTCCCGTTCCTGATGGCCGCCTTGACGCTCTCGGCGATTCTGACGCCGCTGTTCGGGCGCAGCCTGTGGCCGGCGATGGTCGCCATCGTCGTCTTCGGCTGGATGGGTTTTGCCCGACTGATTCGCGGCGATATCCTGTCCATCAAAGAGCGCGACTACGTCACCGCCGCCAGGGTCATCGGCGCCAAGGACCGGCGGATCATGTTCCGCCACATCCTGCCCAACGCCATCTTCCCCACGCTAGTCGTGGCCTCGCTTAACATCGGTGACATCGTCATCACATTCGCCGCCTTGAGCTTCCTGGGCGTCGGGGTCGATGTTGGCTACGCTGACTGGGGTCAGTTGATCTCCTTCGCCCGCGACTGGATCACGGCGCTCGATAGGTACTGGTACATCGTCGTCTTCCCCGGTTTGGCGCTGCTGTTCTTTGTGCTTTCGTGGAACTTGGTTGGCGACGCCATCCGCGACATCCTCGATCCTCGCATGCGCGGGCGCGGGGCCTAGCCGCCAGGGTAATCGAGCGCCCGGAGGAGGCTCGTTCGCCTGGAGGGTGCCATCCACGAGAGGACGGCGATCGAGGACAGGGGCACCCACCATCTGGTATTGATGAACCGCCAGCCCTGCGGATGCCCAACCCCCGGATGCTGGCGGTCCCGTTTCTGGCGCGTGGCAGAGCCAGCCTCCAGGTGAGGCTTCGACCGCCGGGCAAGAGATGCCACGGTTGTCCCGGCCCACTTCCCCCTTGAGGCGGGGAAATGCTGACAGAATCCAAATCCTCCTTCCACGTTGCTCCACTGCTGCACGTCCAGGACCTCAGGACCGTGTTCCACACGGATGCCGGCGTCGTCCGGGCAGTGGATGGCGTGGACCTGGACGTCTACCGAGGGGAAGTGCTGGGGCTGGTGGGCGAGTCGGGTTGCGGGAAGAGTGTCACCTCCCTGTCCATCATGCGCCTGATCCTTGCCCCGGGGCAGGTCGTCAGCGGCCAGGCCCTGTTCGACGGCCAGGACCTGTTCCGCCTTTCCGAAGCCGAAATGACCCAGGTCCGGGGAGACCGAATTGGGATGATCTTCCAGGAACCGCTGTCCAGCCTCAACCCGGTTTTTCGAGTTGGAGAGCAGATTGCCGAAGTCTTGCGGATCCATCAGGGCCTCAATCGCCAGAGCGGGTGGAAGCGGGCTGTGGAACTCCTGACCAAGGTCGGCCTTCCTGACCCCGAAGAGAGGGCCAATGCCTATCCCCACGAGCTCTCGGTCGGCCAGGCCCAGAGGGTGATGATCGCAATGGCTCTGGCGTGTTCGCCGGCCCTCCTGATCGCCGACGAGCCGACGACGGCCCTGGATGTCACCATCCAGGCTCAAATCCTTGACCTGTTGCGGGTACTGCGGGCACAGACGGGCGCGGCCATCATCCTGATCACCCATGACCTGGGCGTCGTTGCGGAGATGGCGGATCGGGTGGCCGTGATGTATGCCGGCCGGATCGTCGAGCAAGGAAATGTGGCAACCCTGTTTGACAATCCGAGCCATCCCTACACGCAGGGGCTGATCGCCTCCATCCCCGTGCTGGGCGAAGTCAAGGAACGGCTGGACGTCATCCCCGGTTCTGTGCCCGACCTGATCGATCTTCCCTCGGGCTGCCGCTTTGCCCCTCGCTGTCAAGCAAGGCTGCAGCGGAACCTGGTCATCTGCACCGAGCATGAGCCTCAGCTCCTGCCTCTTCAGGGAAACCACCTCGTACGCTGCTGGCTGTATCATAGCCAGAACGGCCATCGTGCGCCGCTGACCGTCTCCTGAGATGGCGGATGCCGCACCCAGCGCTCAGCACCGGAGGGATAAGGACATGACCCCGTCGGTCTCGGGCAATAACGGCAGAGAGGACCTCATCCAGGTCCACAACCTGGTTA
>CAYQUY010000372.1:0-2583 GCA_964420755.1 uncultured Anaerolineaceae bacterium | reverse complement strand
AGGGCTGCATGTGAATTGAGTCCATGCGAGCTAGGCGGAGGCTTTACGGCGCTTAGTTGCTGCGGGCCGCCCCCGTTCGCGCGGGAGCCCCAAGGGCGCAGCTCGTCGCGGCGAACGGCCGGCCAGGACGCCAGGCCGTCCGGAAGCCACCGCCAGCAGGATGCCGAGGACGGACTTCGCGTCTCGGAGCGTCTGGGCCTGGATCATGTCCAGGCACTCCCGCTGCGTGAGGCGGACAATCTCGAGGTCCTCGTCTTGATCTGGGGAGAGCGGAGCCGGCGACAGATCCTCGGCTAGGTACCAAACCATGAGCTCACTGGAGTAGCCGGGGGCCAGGTAGCAGGTTGCCAGAGGGGTCAACCTGCCGGGCGCCATGCCGATCTCCTCCCGGCATTCGCGGACGGCGCAGGTCGGGGGATCCTCCCCTGCATCTAGAGTGCCGGCTGGCAGTTCCAGGAGATCCTCGCCTGCCGGATGGCGATACTGGCGGACCAGCAAGAGGCGGCCCTGTTGGTCGACGGGGATAAGCGTCACGGATCCGGGGTGGTCCACGAGGTCTACCGTCATCTCGCGCCCGTCCGGCAGACGGACCCGGTCCTGTCGAACAGCGAAGGCCCTGCCCTGAAAGGGGGTCTGGGAGCGGATCACTTCGACCGACATAGCTGGCCTCTCACGGGTTGGAAAGCAGCGGGGGAAAGAGCGCCTCTTTCCCCCGCAGGGTCAGAACGAAGCGGGCGGGGACGCTGGCCCCAATCCTGCCTCACGGGATGTTGATGACCGACCCAGGCGTGAGTGTGTAGGGCGGCTCCAGGCCGTTGGCTGCGACGATCGCCATCGGGTCGATATCGCCATACAGGCAGGCGACGATGTAGATTGTGTCGCCTGCCGTCACGGTGTAGGTCGTCGGATGGGCCATGAGGGCGCGGGGCGGCGGGAACGGGCCGGCATCCTGCGGGATGATCAGCGTGTCGCCGGGCCGGACCGATGAGGCGTCAGTCAGTTGATTCGCAGCGAGCAACTCAGCTGGGTTGACGTTGAAGCGTCGGGCGATGCAGAAGGGGTGTTCCCCGTTCTGGAGGGTGTACGTGGCAGGGCGGCCAGGTGTCGGGCTGGGGCCGGCCGTGGGAGGGAGGGCCTCCGTCGGGGTGGCCTCTTCTACGGTCGGGGTGGGCGTCTCGAGCACGACCTCAGGCGTGGACAGCTCGGGAGTTCCGGCGCCACCGCTGACCCCTGCGGTGGCCAGAGCGTTCTGGGTCTCCAAGAGGTACCGGACCGCATCCATGGTGGCCTGTTGCCAGTTCTCTTCCGTCGTCACCGTCTCGGCGCCTTCGGTGGCCGGCGGGGTTGAGGCTGAGCGGGTGCAGGCCCCCACGATGAGCGCAGACGCGATGAGGGTCACGAACACCAGTTTGCGCAGGCGCTGACCAGCCATCAACTCCTCCTTGAATTCACTGCGTACCTTCGGCACGCCCCCGGGCGGCCGATTTCGCGGCGCATGGTAGCACAGGCGTTTGGGCGCGTCAAGCAGGGTACCGCGACCCGGGGCTGAGCGCAAGCCCGGGGACAGCCAGATCGCCCCGGCAGGCCCTGACTGGCCAGGACCCTCCCAGCCGTGGGACTAGAGAGGCAAGCGGGATAGGCGGCCCGGTTCGGGAAGAGGGCTGTTGCCGCAGAGGCTTTGGCCTGGATGAGAACGGCTCCAGGAAGGCAGGTCAAGGTCCAGGCCGGGGAATCGAGCCTCGGTAGGCCGGTCTCCGGTCTCAGCTGGCGCGGAGGATGTGGGTAAGGATGGTGGCACCAGAACCGCCGATGTTCTGGGCCATGCCGATGCGGGCCGGGGAGACCTGATTCGACCCGGCTTCGCCCCAGAGCTGGCGGGCTACTTCCGCGATCTGATAGACGCCGGTGGCGCCGACCGGATGGCCGCGGGCCTTCAGGCCTCCGTGGGTGGCCACCGGCAGTCGGCCGGTCGGGAGGATGGCGCCATCCAGGCCCAGGCGAGGCCCCTGTCCCGGTTCGGCGAAGCCGCCGGCTTCCAGGCTCAAGGCCGCCATGATGCTGAACGCGTCGTGCAGTTCGAAGAGATCGATGTCCTGGGGTCCGAGGCCGGCCTGGGCATACGCCCAACGACAGGAACACTCGGCGGCCGCCAGCCGGAGCGGCTGCTTGCGGTCGTGGATCGCCAGCGAGTCCGTGGCCGCGGCGGAGCCGACGACGGTCACCCGCTTGCGGCGGCCACCCGCGCCCAGCGCCGCCGCCGGACCCAGGACGACCGCCGCGGCCCCGTCGCCGATCGGCGACGAGTCGAGGAGGCTGATGGGGTCGCAGATCATGCGCGCCCGCTGGTAATCCTCCATCGTGATCGAGCGATGCAGCCGCGCCATCGGGTTCCTGGCGGCGTTGGCGTGGGCGTTGATCGAGAAGGGTGCGAAGTCCTCATGCCGCCAGCCGTAGACGTGCAGGTAGCGGCGCATGAGTAGAGCGTTCAAGGCAATGAAGCTGGGTCCGTGGGCGGATTCGCAGTCGGCGTCGGCGGCGGTGGCCAACCCGGCGGTGGTCGTGGGGGCCTCCGTCTCGCTCATC
>CAYQUY010000371.1:0-2592 GCA_964420755.1 uncultured Anaerolineaceae bacterium | reverse complement strand
GTCTGAAGGTCGAAGGTGTTCTCTTCGCCACAACTAGCACGGGTCGCATCCTGGTGATAGTCGCCAGCTTCATGCTGCTTGCCCTGAGCACGAGGCCCGACATGCTGATGATCGCCCTGAGCGAACGGGGATTTCCAGGGACGATGACCTACCTGGTCGTAACGACGATCCAGATTGTGCCTCGCTTCCAGGCCAAGGCCGCCACCATCCTCGATGCCCAGCGTTCACGAGCCCTGGAGACGGAAGGAAGCCTGCGACGCAGGGCACGCGCCCTGCTTCCTCTTGTCGCGCCTCTCATCCTCAGCAGCATCGTAGATGTCGAAGAGCGGGCCATTGCCCTCGAGGCAAGGGCCTTTGGCCGAGCCGGACCGAAGACCAGCCTGCAGACCATAGCGGACACGCGCGCGCAGTCCATCACGCGTTGGGTCCTGGTCCTACTGACCATCGGGATGATCGCCGCCCGGCTCTTCTGGCGATAGCTAACGATGATTGAAGTCGGAGGCCTCACCTTCACCTACGTCGGCGCCCCGTCTCCGGCGCTTCGCCAGATCAACCTGTCCGTGGCCTCCGGCGAGTTATGCGCGCTTGTCGGCGCCACCGGTGCAGGAAAAACAACCCTGTGCTTTGCGCTCACCGGCTTCATCCCCCACTTCTACCGCGGCACACTCGAGGGTTCCGTTCGCCTCGCGGGGAAGGATGTGATCCAGGCTTCTCCGGGGGAGCTGGCGGGCGAGGTGGGTCTGGTGTTCCAGAACCCCTTCAACCAGATCACGGGGGCGCGGTTCACCGTCCGGGAAGAGGTGGCCTTCGGGCTGGAGAACCTGGGCGTTCCCCGTGAAGAAATGCTGAAGCGAGTAGGCCAGGCGCTGACGACCACCGGGTTGTTGGAGCTCGCCGAGCGCTCTCCGTATGCTCTCTCCGGTGGGCAGCAGCAGCGGCTGGCAATCGCCTCGGTCCTGGCCATGCAGCCTCGTCTTCTGGTTCTGGATGAGCCGACCTCGCAGCTCGACCCCGCTGGGACCCGCGAGGTCTTCGCGGCCCTGCGCGGCATGGCTGCGGCGGGGGGGACGACGATCATCCTCAGCGAGCACAAGTTGGCTCATGTGGCGGCATTTGCCGACCGGGTGATTGCTCTTGCCGAGGGACGAATCGTGGCGGACGGGGCTCCGGCGGACGTCCTGGCCTCCCCCGTGCTCAGGTCCCACGGCGTCGGCGAGACACGGTACACCCAGGCTGCCCGCCGGGCCCAGGCCCAGCAACTGGTGCCCGCAGAGCGGAAACTACCTGTTACCCTGGAACAGGCGGTGGGGTTCTTTCGATGATCGTGCGCTTCGAGTCCGTCTCCTTCAGCTATCCGGGCGGTGTTGAGGCGCTGCGTGGCATCGACCTGGCGGTCGAGGACGGCCACGCGATCGCAGTGATCGGCGAGAACGGCGCCGGCAAGACCACGCTGGCCAAGCATGTGAACGGATTGCTCAAGCCGAGCCAGGGCAAGGTCTGGGTCGGGGACTGGGATACCAGTCAGAAGACGGTGGCTCAGTTGGCCAGGAGGGTCGGCTATGTCTTCCAGAATCCGGATGACCAGCTCTTCGAGAGAAGCGTCATGTCGGAAGTCGCATTCGGTCCCCGCAATCTAGGGTTGTCCGCGTCGCAGGTGGAGGCGGCCGTCGAGGCGGCGCTGGCCAGAGTGGGGCTGCTGGGCGAGGCTGGCCGCCATCCTTACGACCTGCATGTGTGCCAGCGTCGGCTGGTCGCCCTGGCCGCCACGTTGGCCATGAACACCCCTATCGTGATCCTGGACGAACCGACAACGGGCCAGGATGCTGCAGGCGTGGAGCGGCTGGCGGCGATCGTGGAATCTCTCAAGATCGAAGGCCGTACCGTGGTGACGATCTCGCATGATCTCGACTTCTGTGCCGAGCACTTTGAGCGGGTTGTCCTGATGTCCCGGGGCAGAATCCTTGCCGACGGCCCGGCGAGAGAGGTCATGTCGCGAGGCGATCTGCTGGCACAGGCTGATGTGGAACCGCCGCAAGTCGTTCAGCTCTCCCAGGCGCTCTCCCTGGCGGAGGTGCCCCTGACCGTCGAGCAATTCACCACTGTCTTCGCGGAGTCGAGGCGGGGCGAGGTGAGACCATGATCATCATCCTTGGAGACTTGATCGCCGACTTCAGCCTGCGCATCCAATCCTTCCCGGTCGTGGCTGGAAGCATGCAGCGGGTCGAGTACCTTGAGCTCGGTCCGGGTGGGGCGACGAACGTGGCTATCGCTGCTGCTCGCCTGGGCCTGACGGTAGGTTGTCTGGGCGAGGTGGGGGGTGACCGGTTTGGGGAAATCGTGCTGCAGGGTTTGCAGGCCGAGAACGTGGATGTCTCCGGGATTCACGTTCTGCCTGGCCAGGAGACGCCGGTCGCCGGGGTAGTGGTCGACACTCGAGGCGAGCCAGCTTACCTGGGATACCCGGGGGACCTGAAGCTAGCGGAGCTGCCCGAGGCATGGCGGGACACGATCGCCAAAGCCGAGACGCTCTTCGTGGACGGCTGGATTGACCACCAGGAAACGGCCGGCGTGGTCCTGGGCGGGCTCCGCTCC
>CAYQUY010000370.1:0-2614 GCA_964420755.1 uncultured Anaerolineaceae bacterium | reverse complement strand
GATCACCACCAAGACAACCACGACGCCAAGCCCCAGGAGCGAGCCAATCACCAGGAGAAGTGATCGCTTTGACATCTCAGCCCTCCCTTTCCTCAAGGTACGCACACCCTGCCTTCCGAAGGCTTCGCGATTCTCACCAGCGGAGACTTGATCGGCAGGCCGGCGCCGCCCTGGTCCACCTTGGTTCCCCCTCGCGGCCGAACGCGGCCGCTCCCGGTCGGCGATCTCAGCCCAACCTCCCCACCGTGGCGAAGCTTGCTCCTCGGCCGGCGCGAGCTCATATCAGGCAATAGCTGATCTCGACCGTGTAGGTCTCGCTCTGGGACGTGTTGCCGGCGGCGTCGCGAGCCCGAACGTAGTACTCCAGCGTGCCGGTCGACGGCACGGGGTTCAGGCTCGCCTCGAGATCCGACCACGCCAGCGTGCCCTGGAACGACCCGCCGGAGGCGCTCATCGTCACCGATCGCCAGGCTCCCTGCTGGCTGCCCCCGGTGACACGGTAGAACAGGGTCACGCTTGACACGCCGCCGGCATCGCTGACGGACACCCGGACGGTGACCGTGTTCGGACTGCAGGGCGAGGGCTTGACCACGGCCGTCGAAGCGGTAGGCCCGCCGATCGTCGGCGCCGTCGTATCGGGCGGCGGAGCCACCGTGATTCGAACCGTCTGTTCCACCTCGCCCGAAGGGCCGCACACAATCATGCGGTAGTCGGTCGTCGTGGAGGGGCATACCTGCTGCGAGCCTGCAGGCTCCACGGCATCCCCGTTCAGCGTGACGCTGGTTGCGTTGGTCGTCTCCCAGCGCAGGGTCGTGCACTCGCCCTGGGCCAGGGACGGGCGATCTGCCTGGAAGGACATCTCGGGAGGCGGAACAGGCGTCGAGGTTGCCGTCGGCTCCGGCGTCTCCGTGTCGGTCGGCGTCGGGATCGGCGTCTCCGTGGGGACAGACGTGGGCGTCACCACCCCAACCGAGACCCAGACAGAGGCCGGTTCGCTCTGGGCGCCGGAGCCGTCATAGGCTACGACCTGCAAGTTGTACTCGCCGGGTTGGTCTGGCATCCAGGCCTGGCTGACGCCCGCGAAACTGGATCCCGCCTCGGAGGGAGGGTCACGGCGATAGGGCGTCCCATTGACCAGGAGCATGACCTCCGCCACCCCGGCCCGGGCGTAGGCATGGGATTGGACCAGGACCTCTTGCCCGGCGGGAAGATGCGCGCCATCTGTGGGGACGTCAATCCAGGCCCTTGGCCCACCCCCCACCCCGGCGCCACACGCGGCCAGCAACGCCGCTAGCGCCAGCACACACGGTAGCCGAAGGACATGGCACGAGCGCGGTTTCCTCATCTTGCCCTCCCTGCTTCGCCGTCTGTATGGGCCCGCCCAGACGGACGATCGGCGGTCATCGTCTCGATGCGACCCTGCACTTTCGCTACCGTGACCGACGCGGGCTGAGTGAGATGGGCAGAAACCAGCCAAGCCCGCTCGATCCTGTCACCTCGGGTGTGTTCCCGGGCTGCCCTCTGCGATTGGCCTGACCGGACGCGTGCGCCAACCGGGGCCCGGGCCGCTGTGCTCCCACGATGGATCCTTCTCCGCGGGCCCAAACCAAGGCCCAGGGGCGCGGCACGGTTGCGACGCTTGCGGCGGAGGGACGAAGCTGGAGGTTGGCCCGTGGAGGAGCAGAATCCTCGCTGTGTGGCTGGGAAGCACATGCGGTGAAAGAGGCAGGCGTCGGGGTAGCCGCCCTCTTCCCCGGGCCCACGGGACCCGGGCAGTGCGTCCCCAAGCCGGCCGCTGCCGAGGCCGGATGCGACCCAGGCCTCGGGCATGGTCACTCGGCTCCAGCCGAACCTTGAGCTAGCGGTCACGGCGTGACCCCCAGTGGCGGGGATTCTTCGCCCCGATCGGAAGGTGCGACTCGCGCCGGAGCCTGTCAGGGTGTTGTCAGGCGGATGTTGCCCGGCGACGGCAAATCATGTTACAAGAGAATCAGGTTTGAGGCTATCCACCGGAGGGTTGAATGGCTTCTCGCAAGAAGGGCACACCCTGGATCCTATGGCCCTTCGTCGCCATCTGGCGGCTGGTGGCGGGCATCATCGAGATGACCGGGCGGCTGGTGGCCATGATTCTGGGGCTTGTCTTGATGATCGTGGGGGTGGTTCTGAGCGTGACGGTTGTCGGAGCGATCGTGGGGATTCCGCTGATCGTGTTCGGCTTCCTCCTGGTCATCCGAGGCTTCTTCTAGCCGGGCCCCAAGCCCTACCCGGTGGTTGCTTGCCTCGGGCAAGGGGTTGGTCTAGCTCTGCCTGAGTCGGACAACCGTGACGCCCTCGCCGCCCTCGCCCTCGCTGCCAGCTTCAAACGAGGCGACGTACGGGTTGGTCTTCAAGGCCTCCCGGATTGCCTGTCGCAATCGCCCCGTGCCCTTGCCGTGAATCACCCGAAGCCATGGCATCCCCGCCAGGTAGGCGGCGTCCAGTCGCCGCTCGAGCTCGTCCAGCGCCTCGTCGGCCAGTTTTCCTCGCAAGTCCAGTTCCAGCAGGGGGACGGACGCCGCCTGCGGCAGGACGGCGGTGCGGATCACCTTGAAGGCCTCCCCGGCCGGGGTGGCGC
>CAYQUY010000369.1:0-2618 GCA_964420755.1 uncultured Anaerolineaceae bacterium | reverse complement strand
GCCTCTCGTCCGGCAGGGGATGACCGAGCGCGAGTTCGCTTCCGAACTGACCCTCCAACTGCTCCGCGCCGGATCGGATTCGGAGCTTCCTTTCAGTCCGATCATCGCTTCCGGGCCCAACAGCGCCGTGCCCCATGCCCTTCCGGGCCACCGACGGCTGCAGGCGGGAGATCTAGTTGTCGTCGACTGGGGGGCGGCCGTCGAAGGCTACGTGTCAGACCTGACGCGCACCTTCGCTGTCGGCAACGTCGATCCCGAGCTGGCCCGCGTACACAAAATCGTCCAGCAAGCCAACGCTGCCGGCCGACGGGCCGCCCGCCCCCGTGCCACCTGCGGCGAGGTCGACGCCGCTGCCCGGACCGTCATTCAGGCTTCGGGCTACGCCGAGTACTTCATCCACCGCACCGGACACGGGATTGGCCTGGAGGCCCATGAGCCGCCGTACATCTCCGCCGACAACCCGCAAGAGTTGGCTCCGGGAATGACCTTTACCGTCGAGCCGGGTATCTATCTTCAGGGGCGCGGCGGCGTCCGGGTGGAGGATGACATGCTTGTGACCACCAAGGGCGGCGACACCCTGAGCTCATATCCTCGGGAGATGGGGGTGATTCCATGAAGCAGATCATGTCGGGCGGAGAGCCGTTCTTCTTCCCAGGCGATCGAATCGGTTGTCTTCTGATTCACGGCTTCACCGGCACCCCGAAGGAGATGCGCTGGCTCGGCGAGCATCTCGCAGCCGACGGGCGGACCGTGCTGGGCGTGCGCCTGTTCGCTCACGCGACCCGTCCCGACGACATGCTCCGCGCCCACTGGCGGGACTGGTTGGCATCCGGCGAGGATGGGTACAACCTGCTGTGCGGCGCGTGCGATCGCGTCGTGGTGATGGGCCTCTCCATGGGAGGGATCATCTCCCTGATCCTTGCTGCCCGACTACCCGTCGCCGGCGTGGTGGCGATGTCCACTCCTTACTACCCACCCGATCCGCGCATGCGTCCCCTGCGCCCCATCGGTCCTGCTCTTACGCTCTTCTGGCGCTGGGCCCAAAAGGGGCCGCCAGATTGGCATGACCCCAACGTTGGGGCGGACCACCTCGAGTATCCCAGGAACCCGGTGCGCGGCGGGCTCCTCGTCTACGATCTGCTCATGGAGATGCAGAGGGACATCCCGACCATCACCGCCCCGGCGCTGATCATTCACTCGCGGGGTGACCTGACCCTCCCCGAAGACCACGCCACCCAGCTCTTCGCCCACGTGGGATCCAAGGACAAGGAGCTCTTGTGGGTGGAGGACAGCGGCCATGTGGTCACCCGCGACGCCGAACGGGAGAAGGTCTTTGCCGCGGCGATGGCCTTCACGCGGCGAGTTGCTGGAGCGGCCGGGTGAGCCTGACCATGCAGGGCGGCGAGCCGTTCTACTTCCCCGGCAACCGCACCGGCTGCTTGCTCGTCCACGGCTTCACGGCCACGCCCCAGGAGATGCACGCACTGGGGGAGCACCTGGCGCGAGAGGGCTTCGGCGTCCTGGGCGTGCGGCTATTCGGACACGCCACCGACATCCGGGACATGCTGCGCGCCCGCTGGACCGACTGGCTGGCCTCGGTGGAAGGCGGCTACAACCTGCTGCGTGGGAGCACCGATCGTGTGATCATCATGGGTCTCTCATTGGGCGGCGCCCTGGCTCTGCTCTTCGCCGCCTATACTCCGGTCGCCGGCGTCGTCGCCATGTCAACTCCCTATGCCCTGCGCGCGGATCCGCGCCTGAGGCTCGCCCGCCTGCTGGGTGGGATCGTGCGCTTCGTGCCCAAAGGCCCTCCCGACTACCGCGACCCACAGGCTGCCATCGACCGGAGAGACTACAAGGCGTATCCAGTCCCTGCGGTGAAACAGCTGGAAGCGGCCCTGGCGGAGCTTCGCACCGCCCTTCCCCGCGTCACCGCCCCGCTGCTGCTCATCCACTCTGAAGAAGATGACTTCGTGACGCCGGACAACGCCGTCTCGATCTACCAACGCGTGGGCTCTTCCGATAAGGCCAGGGTGCTGGTTAAGAACAGCAACCACGTGATCACCCTGGACGCCGCCCGTCACCAGGTCTTTGAGGCCGCAGCCGCGTTCGCCATCCGGGTGGGGGCCGCCCCCACATGACCCGGGATCTCCGCCTGGTTGCCCTCTCGCTGTTCATCTGGGGGGTCGGAGAGGGAATGTTCCTGTACTTCCAGCCCCTCTACCTTCAAGAGCTGGGGGCAGACCCGGTGCAGATTGGCGCCATCCTTGGGGTAGCCGGCTTCGCCATGGCGATCGCCCACATCCCCGCCGGTGCCCTTGCCGACCGCATCGGACGGAAGGGCGTCATGCTCGCCTCCTGGACCCTGGGGCTGATCACCGCCTGGATGATGTTCCTCTCGCCCTCCCTGCCTCTTTTCGTTGTAGGGCTCGTCCTCTACACGGGCACCGCCTTCGTCTCCTCCGCGTTGTCATCCTACGTGACCGCCGCCAGGGGCAACTGGGACGTGACGAGAGCTCTGACGACCGTATCGGCCTGCTTCAACTCGGGCGGGATTCTCGGGCCACTCCTGGGCGGGCAATTGGCCGAACGGTTTGGCCTGCGTATGGTGTATGGGC
>CAYQUY010000368.1:0-2632 GCA_964420755.1 uncultured Anaerolineaceae bacterium | reverse complement strand
TTCCGAATCCGTCGGTGTGACCTGCCGCCCATTCCCCGGTCGCACCGCTGAGACGAGGCGGATCCCCATCGCACGGTCGCCGGTTCGGCGCGGTCCTTCCTGTGCTCCAGAGTGCCGCGGTGGCCTGCTGGCCCGCGCAGGATGACCCGAAACTACCATGTGAACCCGCGCCCCGTTCGACAGTACAATGGCAGGAGCCAGCGACGGACGCCCGCTTTCTCCTGGGTTCCTTGCAGCAGCCGCAGCCAAGGATTCGGGCTACAATTCCCTTGGCCCGTCTAATCGGCGGGATGGCGTTCATAGCCGGCAAACTCTCGCGGGAGGAAGCGCATGCGGCCGATCGACCGATGGCGCCACAGCCTGTACCCCAGGCTCAACCCAGACCACAAGGCTCAGCGCATTCGCTACGCCCGGTCCACGGTCTCTGGGCTGGCATTGCTGCTGGGTCTCTGGTTGGCCGCAGACCTTGTCTTTGCCGGCAGGGGCGCAGGCGCCGACAACTATGATTTTGGTTTCGACTTCGTCGCCATCGTCTTGATGGCCCTGGTCATCCTCGGTTGCACTCTCCTGCTCAAGCGCGGCCTCGTCCTGCAGACAGGCTACCTCCTGGCCTCGGCCATTGCCATCCTGACGGCCGTCAGCCTCTTCCGCTTTCCAGGCTCGTTCTTGGTGACCAGCGCGGGATTCCCCATCGCCACGCTGGTTGCAGGGCTGATCGTCGGGAGCGCCTCCGGCTATCCAATCGCCGCTTTCGGGACTCTCGTTACGATTGCTGCCCTGATCTACGCCTCCCGGACTCAGAGCATGCCGGCGGGGCTCGACAATCCAATCCTGGGGGCCCAGCTGCTCTTGGGTCAGATCAGCCTCTCCCTGGCAGCGGCAGCGACCACCCATGCCCTATCCCGACAGGCCCAGTACATCGTCACCTCGCTCCAGACGACCACGGAGGAGATGACTCATCTGGCGCACACCGACGCCCTTACGGGGCTGGCCAACCGCCGCCAGCTGATCGACATGCTCGAAAGGGAGTTCGTGCGGGCGCGCCGCTACCATCGCCCGCTCGGCCTGATCTACCTCGACCTCGATGGCTTTAAGGCGATCAACGACCAGTTTGGTCACATGTACGGGGACGACCTGCTTCGCAACGTCGGCAAGAACCTCAAGGCGGTGCTGCGCGGCACCGACTTGCTCGCCCGCATCGGCGGCGATGAGTTCGCCGCCCTGCTGCCCGAGACCCCGCCTGCCGGCGTCGAGAACGTCGCCAACAAGCTCCACCGGGTGCTCGCCTCGTACAGCCAGCGACTCGGGCCAGCGGTCAAGCCTCTGACCTTCTGCGTCGGTCTCAGCCAGATCTGCGAGGACGACACCTCGATCGACGACATCCTCAACCGGGCGGATCACGCGCTCCTGGCTGCGAAGGGAATCGGCCCCGGGACGACCCTCACCGAGGCGCCGCCCGGAAAGTAGACGCGATTCGACGGCCAGGGCCCTGCAGGCCCGCCGACCTGATCCCTCCACCAGTCAGGGATTTGCGGCCCGGGTTATCCTCAGAGGAGGATCGATGATTCGCTCCGACACCATCCGCCTGAGCACGCGCGGCCAGAGTGATATCCACGACCTAACCTCCCGCCTCGAAGACATGGTCAATGCCAGTGGCATCCGCAGCGGCAGCCTCATCGTCTTCACGCCCTCCTCCACCAGCGCCATTACCACGATCGAGTTCGAAACCGGCGCCCTTGAAGACCTCAAGCGGGCCCTCGAAGAGATCGCCCCAGCGGAGCGCGACTACCGTCACAACCTGGCGTGGGGCGACGGCAACGGCCATGCCCATCTGCGCGCCGCTCTCCTCGGCCCTTCTCTGACCGTCCCCGTCCTCGATGGCCGTCTGGCGTTGGGCACATGGCAGCAGGTCGTCTTCATCGACTTTGACGTCCGCCCCCGTCAACGACAGATCGTCGTCCAGATGATGGGTGAGAAGTCCTGATACAACCGCCGCTTCCAGAAGCTGATCTCACCGCATGAACCGACCCCGGCAATTACGCCTCCTGGCCGTTACGGCCCACCCCGACGACGAGAGCTTCGGGCCCGGCGGAACCCTTGCCCTGTACGCCATGCGTGGCGTGGCCGTCCACCTGGTCTGCGCCACGCGCGGCGAGGTCGGCAGCGCGCCGGCCGAGCTCATGGCCGGATACGCCAGCCTGGCGGACCTGCGCGAGACTGAGCTCCGCTGCGCCGCGGCCCATCTCGGGCTGGCGAGCCTCACCCTCCTCGACTACCGCGACTCGGGCATGCCCGGCACCGAGGACAATCGCCATCCCCGGGCCCTCGCCGCCGCCGATGTGCATGAGGTTGGCAGCCGTCTCGCACAGCTCATCCGACAACTCAGGCCGCAGGTCGTCATCACCTCGGATCCTTTGGGCGGCTACGGGCACCCCGACCACATCGCTGTCAACCGCGCCACCCTGTGCGCCTTCGACCTGGCAGCCGATCCCTCACAGGACCTCGGCGGCCTTCCGGCCTACGCACCTCAGAAGCTCTACTACCACACCTTCCACCGCGGCGCTCTTCGTCTCCTGGTGTCCGTGTTGCCCCTCATCGGCCGCGATCCCCGCCACTGGGGCCAGAACAATGA
>CAYQUY010000367.1:0-2648 GCA_964420755.1 uncultured Anaerolineaceae bacterium | reverse complement strand
AAGGCGTTCACGAGCGAGGCCAGTGGCTGCTCAAAGTGTATACCGAGGCCACCGCCCTGCTGACGCCCAAGGAGAACGAGACCACGGAGGAGACGGCCCGACGCGAGGCCTATGAGGCAGAGCGACGCGAGATCTATCACCGCTGGGATGCCGGAGATCCCGAGATCCGCGAGCTCTGGCGGGTGACGCGCCAGTGGAGCCTCGACGAGCTCAATGACATCTTCCGGATGCTCGACGTCAAGATGGATGTCTTCTTCTTTGAGAGCGAGGTCGAGGAACCCGCCAAGGAGATCGTCGGCGAGCTGATCGCCCGTGGCATCGCACAGGACGAGCGGCCGTCGGGGCCTGTGATCATCAAGATCGACGAGAAACTCGGCCTCAAGAAGGAGAAATACCGAACGGCCGTCATCCTTCGCAGCGATGGAACGACCCTCTATCTGACGAAGGACCTTGCTCTGGCCAAGCGCAAGTTTGAGGAATACCACGTGGACCGATCGGTGTATGTCGTCGATGTCCGCCAGAGCCTGCACTTCCAGCAGGTCTTCAAGATCCTGGAGCTTTACGGCTTTACGCAGGCTGCCAAGTGCTACCATCTGGCCCATGGTTTCGTCACCCTCCCGGACGGCGCCATGTCGGCCCGCAAGGGGAATCTGGTTCTTTTCAAAGACGTATCCGACGAGGCCTATCGCAGGGTGTTGGCCGTCATTGCCGAGAAGAACCCAGACCTCTCGCCTGAGCAGAAGGACGAGGTTGCCCGCAAGGTCGGCCTTGGGGCGCTGGTCTACGCCATGTTGGCCGTCGACAACTCCAAGGATATCGTGTTCGACTGGGACGCGGCGCTCAGTTTCGACGGCCAGTCGGCGCCCTACATCCAAAACGCACACGTCCGGGCCAACAGCATCCTGCGCAAAGCAGGGGTGATTCCCGGGCGGGCCGAGTTCGACTACGCTCTCGATCCTCTCGAGATCGAGCTGATCGACCTGATCTCCCGCTTCCCCGCCGTCGTCCAGCAGGCAGCGCTTGAGTACAAGCCTCTGCACATGGCCAGCTACGCCTTCGACCTGGCCAAGGCATTCCATAGCTTCTATCACGCTGTGCCTGTCCTGCAGGCGGAGGCACCATCGATTCGAGACGCCCGGATCCGGCTGACCGCCGCCGCCCGGCAGACGCTGGCCAACAGCCTCCGCCTGCTGGCCATTCAGGCACCGGAGGTCATGTGATCCTGGGCGCGCGGCATCCGACGGCTCGGCTGAGCAAGACGAAGGGCTGACCACACCAGGAGGCAGGGTTGCACACGATGGAACGCCAGCGAGTATTGATCATGGGCGCCGCCGGGCGCGACTTCCACAACTTCAATGTCGCCTTCCGCGACGACCCAGCCTACGAAGTGGTTGCCTTCACGGCGACCCAGATCCCCAACATCGAGGATCGCACCTACCCCGCCGCGTTGGCCGGCAAGCACTACCCCAAGGGCATCCCGATCCGGCCCGAGGCCGAACTGACCGATCTGATTCGCCGCGAGAATATTGACCAGGTCATCTTCGCCTATAGCGACGTCTCCCATGAGTACGTCATGCACAAGGCCTCTCAGGTCCTGGCAGCCGGGGCGGACTTCCGGCTGATGGGGACGAAGACCACCCAGATCGCCTCCAGCAAGCCGGTTGTCTCCATCTGCGCCACCCGCACCGGCAGCGGCAAGAGCCAGACGACGCGCCGCGTCGCTGCGAACCTGCGCGGTCTCGGCTACCGGGTTGCGGCCATCCGCCACCCGATGCCCTACGGCAATCTGTTGAAGCAGAAGGTGCAGCGCTTTGCCTCCTACGCTGATCTGGATGCCCAGAACTGCACCATCGAGGAGCGCGAGGAGTACGAGCCTCACATCGATCAGGGCATCATTGTCTTCGCCGGCGTCGACTACGAGGCCATCCTGCACCAGGCGGAGAAGGAAGCCGACATCGTCCTGTGGGACGGCGGCAACAACGATCTATCCTTCTACAAGAGCAACCTGCTGATCGTCGTCGTCGATCCTTTGCGTCCTGGCCACGAAGTGCACTACCATCCCGGGGAGACCAATCTCCGTTCCGCGGACGTCGTCGTCATCAACAAGGTCGATAGCGCCTCGCCGGAGGCGATACGCGCGGTCAAGGACAATGTGCGCGCCTCGAATCCGGGTGCAATCGTCATCGAGGCGGCCTCGCCCATCAAACTCGACGAACCGGAGGCGGTGCGAGGCAAGCGCGTCCTGGTGGTCGAAGACGGACCAACGCTCACTCACGGTGAGATGGCCTACGGCGCGGGCTGGGTGGCGGCCACGCGTTTCGGCGCGGCCGAAATCGTCGACCCTAGGCCCTACGCCGTCGGCAGCATCGCTGCTACCTACCAGAAGTATCCGACGACGGGCGCCGTCCTGCCCGCCATGGGTTATGGGGACCAACAGGTCCACGAACTCGAGCAGACCATCAACAAGGCCCAGGCGGATCTGGTGATCATCGGCACGCCGATCGATCTGGGACGCATCCTGAAGCTGAACAAGCCCGCACAGCGGGTCCGCTATGAGCTTCAGGAAACCGGCCAACCTACGCTGGCTGAGGTCCTGGAGAAGAAGTTCGGCCGAAAGTAGCCGGTCGGATTTCGACAAGATCGGCAGT
>CAYQUY010000366.1:0-2650 GCA_964420755.1 uncultured Anaerolineaceae bacterium | reverse complement strand
CCAGGCACGCGCACGCACCGGCCTTGCCTCCGCCCGACTCAGGCTTTCGCAGCTCTGAGAAAGCGAACGCGCCCGAATGTGCCCGGGGAGCTCCCGGACCAGCCGTCGCAAGCCAGCACGGGTCTTGTCAACCTGGAGGAAACCGGCTCGGCCGTTCTGTAGATGCTCTGCCAACGGGCTGTCGCCTACCAGCAGCATGGCCGGCGAGCATTCCAGGGCCTGAGAGGAAAGCATCAAGGCGAATAGGTCTGCGCTGGCGATCGGCAGGCCCAGCAGCAGGCCATCGTAGCGGCCGGTTCGCAGGTCACGGGCGCAGGCCGAGACCGTCGCCCGCAGGCGCAGTCGACAACCCTCCCCGAGCGGCGCGAGGCCCTCCTGGATCAGGCGTCGCCCGTGAGGATCCGGATCGAAAGCCAGCATTCGGATGACCATACCAGCCGTGCTCAAGCCAGCCGGTCAGCCCGTGCGCGGCCTGGAAAGAAGCTTGTAGCCTCTGCCGCGCTGGGTGATCAGATAGCGTGGGTTAGCCGGGTCATGTTCGACATGCGCCCTCAGCCGGCTAACCAACTTCTCTACACGTGCATCATCCACATCGCCAAGGTAGTCCTCTCCCCAGACAGCCGTGACAATGCGGTACTTGTCGGTAAGCTTGTCCCGCCGCTCGTACAAGAGCTGCAGCAGCCGGAATTCCAGATCCGTCAGCACCGGTATCCTCTTCCCGTCAACCCAAACGTCCCCAGAGTCCGAATCGAGATGGATCCCCTCTGGCTCTACCTGGGCAACCCGTCCTCGCCGGGCCACGAAGTCCGCAAAGACCGGCGAGAAGACCGACCCTTCTCGGACCAGGCCCAGAGACTCAAGGCGGTGCAGTTGCTGCGGCGCCGCTGCAGCATCACCCCCCAATGTTAACGCCAAGAGATCGGCCTGCTCATCGGCAGTCAGCTGGGTCCATATCTTCAGACACTCGGCGAGGGGTCCTGGCTCCATGCTGACGACACGGGCGTGACGCCCCTTCCACTCCTCCGGCAGGGCAACCAGCACCCGGGAGACGGCTCTCAGCAGGCCGGGATGGCCCCCCGAAAGCTGATGGCACATCCGACGACGTTCCGGCGTCAGCCGCGGCTGTTTCAATCCGTCCAGAAACAGGTTGATCTCGCCCGGTGTCAGAGGGGGCATTAGGTACGTTGACGCCGAGAACATCTCGCCGAACTCGTCTTCGGCCTGGCCGCCGCGAAGCGCAGGCAACGGGCGGACGGTGGCCGTCACGTATGCCAGTCGGTCATCGAAGCGGTCCTTGATTGCCCTCAGGTTAAGGAGCGATCGCTCGTCCAGGCTGGCGTAGATCTCGTCGAATTCGTCGATCAACAGGCAAAGCGGGTGGCCCAGCGCCTCGCAGAGCTCCGTGAGAGCCAGGTTGAAGGACAGCGAGGCCGAGAATGCGCTGGCAGCCTCACTGACGTCCTGGTGATGTCGGCGCAAGGAGTTCGCCAGATCAGGAACCCCCCCGGTCTCGAGACGCTCGAGGATAGACCGCAACGCGACCTCGTAGAAAGCCTGGGGAGAGAGGGCCACGGCCTGGTTGCAGTCCACATAGATGCGCAGACTTGGCTGACCACGGCGGCCCTTCGATACCGGCAGCGCCTCTGGCCCGGCCAGGGAGCGCATCAGCGACGACTTGCCGGTGTTGCTCAGGCCAATGACCGAGGCGCAGCGTGATTGCTCCAGGTCACCCAGAAGTTGTTCTGTCAGTGAGGGGAACGGCACTGACTTAGGAGGCATCTTGCCCTTCGACAAGCGGGCAGGGCCAACACCTGGTTGACCCTGCTGATCGGCACTCCCCGGTTTGGATAATGTGGTACAGGGACTCAGGTGGTGTCATGGGTCCTCAATCGCCGGGCAAGGAAGATCACCCCGACCAGAGCGGCTCCTATCAGCAGCAGGCCAGGGATGCCTGCCTCCTCAGCGAAACCCGTCGCCGGGAGCGCGGTTGCAGTGGGCGTGGGCGGTGCCACCGTAGGCGTCCCTGTCGGCAACACCTGGGCGGCCAATGTCTGTTCGGCCCACAGCGTTTGCTGAGCCCAGAGGGTCGCCTCGGCTGCGGCTGTCTGCGTGAGAGGATCCAGTGATGGGGTATCCGTCGGGATCACCACCACCTCGGTGTTGGTGGGGATGGGCGTCTCCGTCGGCGCTTCCGTGCTGGTGGGTGTCGAGGAGACCCAGCGTGCCAGGTCAGTCGCTGTCATCTGCGCTGCACGGGTGGCGTTGAACTGCAGGACCTGAGCCACCTCCGTCTGGCGGGCAACACGCTGTCTGGGAGCCAGCACCAGCGCATACAGCCCGAGGCAGATAATACTGAGAAGGAGCAAGGCGGCGATCGCGATGAGAATCGTTAACGCCGCGCACGCGGCCGTCATGAAGAACCAGTCCGCGTATCCCTCCCGGCGAGCGTCCGACGTCGCCAGCTTCTTGCGGTCCGTCCCGTAAAAGACCGTCATCACTGTGTAGTCTTTTGTGTTCCCATAAGTCTCCAAATTCCAGGGAGTCTCTTCTTCCGGCGCCCCGGGCTCAGGGGACTCCTTGACTGCTGATGCGCCGGGCGTGGCGTCGGGTGTCACCGAGCAAGCGCCGCCTTCTTCCGGCTCGAACGACC
>CAYQUY010000365.1:0-2672 GCA_964420755.1 uncultured Anaerolineaceae bacterium | reverse complement strand
GTGTCAGAGAATGGCCGTGTTGCGGCCAACCTCGCCCACGCTACCCCTTTGATCGAGCAGGCCAGCAAAGACGGCGCGGAGCTCGTTCTGCTGCCCGAGTTCATGCCCACTGGGTACCTGATGAGCGAGGGTATCTGGGAAGCGGCCGAGCCGGCCGTAGGTCCGACGGTCACCTGGCTCGAGGACAACCCCAGGAGGCTGGGTGTCTGGCTCGGGGCGAGCTTCCTGGAAGCCGACGGCGAGGATTTCTTCAACACCTTCGTGCTGACCAGCCCCCGCGGCCAAGTGGCGGGCCGGGTCAGGAAGCAGACTCCCGCCATTTGGGAGGCCTATTTCTTCAGAGGTGAGCCAGGCCCGCACGCGATCGACACGTCCCTGGGGAGGGTCGGCGTCGGCATCTGCTTCGACAGCCAGACGGCTCAAGTCCCGGCGATCCTGAGCAGGCAATCGGTCGATCTCGCGCTGATGCCCTATTCCAATCCCGTGCCTGGGCGCTCACAGGGGACGTTCGACAAAGCAAGGATGAGCGGCGCTATTCAGAAGATCGCGCCCTTCTATGCTTCCCTCCTTGGGGGTGCCCGCGGTGCTCGCCAACAAGTCCGGACCGTGGGAGTCGCCGATACCGGGGCCGCAGCTCCTGGACCTGACGGGCTGTCGCTTTCCGGGGCTCTCCACGATCGTTGATTCCGATGGCTCGGTCAGGGCCCGGCTCGGCGACGAAGAGGGCGTAATCGTGGCCGATGTGATCATGGATCCTGCCCGGAAGAGACAGACAGTGCCGCCGCACTATGGTCCGCGGGTCGAAGTTTGCCGGTGGATCAGGAGGCGGAAGCCGAGGCACTGGTGGAGCTGGGGATCGCCACTCGCGAGCCAGCATTCATCGAAGAGAGCCTGGCCATACGCCGGAAAATTGGCGACGGGGCGGGCATCTTCGGCTGCCTCGTCAACCTGGGTGAGGCGGCGCGCTCTTCAGGTGACTATGCCAAGGCGAAGCAGTACTACGAAGAGAGCCTGGCCATGGTCGGCCAGGGGCGTGGCCGCTCGGGCATGACCTACAGTCTGTTCAATCTGGGAGAAGTGGCCGGGGCTTTGCATGACCCTGTGGCGGCAAGGCGCTACCATGAAGAGGCTCTGGCCATCTGCCAGGAAACCGGCCAGCGGGTGAACGCTGCCCTCTGTCTGGGCGGGCTCGGCTACGACGCCGCGGCGACGGGCGATCTCGAGGGAGCACGGCGCTACTTCCGGCAAGCGCTGTCCGAAGCCGCGGCCATGGGTGACGTGGTCGTCATGCTACACGCGGTAGTTGGCTTTGCCAGGCTGAGGGCGCAGGCCGGGGATGGTCTTGGAGGCGCGGAATGGCTCGGCCTGGTGCTCCGCCATCCGCCAGCAACCATACAGACTGATGTGAAGCAAAGGGCTGAGGCAGTCCGGGCCGATCTGCGTGCCGCGCTGCCTGCTGCGGAGCTGGAGGGGGCGCTGGTGCGCGGCAAGGAGTTGGACCTGGATGCAGTCGTGGAGGAGATTCTGCGGGGAGTGTAAGCGGCGAGGGCTGAAGGTTTCACAGATGATGTACCATGGGTATGGGAGGAACCAAGAGGACGAAGAGACTGACGTTGCATGAAGTGGCCGGAAGGAGAGATGGAGATGATTACCAGCGATGATGCCCAGTACGCCTATGACATCGTGGAGAAGATCTGCACGGAGGTAGGGCCCGGCCTGCCAGGCAGTCCCCAGGAACGGGAGCGGGCTGCTATCATCCAAAACGAACTGGAGTCGCACCTGGGCGCCGGGAATGTGACTGTGGAGGAATTCACCTTTGCGCCGTGGCCCTTCCTGGGCGTGTATCCCGTGAGCGCGCTGTTGATGCTGCTTGGCGCGCTGCTGAACATCTCCGTGGGGCGCCTCAGCGGACCTCCGGCCTGGGCAGCCGCCATTGTCGCCTGGGTCTGTTCCATCCTCTCGCCAGTATTGCTGGTCCTCGAGTTTGTGCTCTACCGCGAGGTGATGGATCCATTCTGCAGCAAGAAGCGGTCCATCAATGTGATCGGCACCCTGCGCAAGCCGGGAAGCCAAAACGTGAAGCGGCTGCTTCTTCTGGGGGGCCACCATGACAGCGCTCTGGAGCTGACCTGGCTTGCCTTCCTTGGCTACGGCTTTTTCTTCCTCATCGTAACCTTCCTGATCGGATTGCTCACCATGTTCGTTTTGAGTGCCATCCAGCTTGCGGGTCTGGTTCTGGGCAGTGCCGGAACGGTCCACACCGGTACGTTGGGATGGGTCCTGTGGGCCTATCCGATTTTGCCTTCCATCGTCTTTGCGCTGTTCTTCAACCGGGGCAGGAAGGACGGGGGAACCGTGCCGGGCGCGTCGGACAATCTCTCGGGCAGCGCCCTGGCGGTGGCCATGTGCCGCTTCCTGGTCAACAATCCCTCCTACATTCCTGAGGACACGGAAATCCGCTTTGTATCCTTCGGCTGCGAGGAGGCGGGGCTGCGCGGCTCGCGGCGCTACGTCCAGCGCCACCTGGACGAGCTGCGAAGCCTGGAGGCGCGGCTGCTCAATTTCGAGACGGTGACCCATGCGGAGATCACCATCCTCACCTCGGATGTGGACGGCACGGTGCAGAACTCGCCGGAGATGGTGCAGAGCGCGGTCGCCGCGGCCCAGCGCGC
>CAYQUY010000364.1:0-2674 GCA_964420755.1 uncultured Anaerolineaceae bacterium | reverse complement strand
ACCCCAACGCATCCTTCGAGCTCGCCCACGGCGGCTGCCTCGCCGTCGACCCCGACCCCAGCGAGGGACTGGCCCGAGCCCTTCACCTACGTCACCGCCTCGCCTCCCGCCACGCCCATCCCTGAGCCCGTCGAGCCGTACCCCTTCCCACCAGACGTCGTCAACATCCTTCTGATCGGCTCTGACCGGCGCTCCAGTGAGGCCTTCCGGACTGATGTTCTCATCGTCCTGTCCATCAATCCGGCAGCCGGCGGGGCAGCACTGGTATCCATCCCCCGCGATCTCTATGTCTACCTCCCGGGCCTCACGATGCAGCGCATCAACGCCGCCTACTCCTACGGCGAATCCCTTGGCTATCCGGGTGGGGGATTGGGCTTGCTCCGGGATACGATCCTCTACAACCTGGGGGTGCGCATTGACCGGTTTGCCCAGATCGAGATGGGTGGTTTCAGCGACCTGATCGACGCGCTTGGCGGCGTCGATGTTGACGTCACGTGCGCCTACTCGGACTGGCGCCTGCGGAGCCCCAACCTTTCGCCTGACGATCCCGATCACTGGCGGATGTTCACCGTACCCACGGGCGTCGTACACATGGACGGCGAGTACGCCCTGTGGTACGCGCGGGCAAGGGCCCACTCCTCTGATTTCGACCGGGCCCGACGACAGCAGGAGCTGCTCCGGGCGATCTATCGCCAGGTGCTTAGTCTGCAGTTGATCCCCCGGCTTCCCGCCCTATACCAGGATCTGACCGGCATGGTCTCGACCGATGTCACCCTGGCGGATCTGCTCAGCCTAACGCCTCTGATCCCGCGGCTGGACCCGGCCCAGATTCGGAGCCGGTTCATCGGTCGCGATCAGATCACCCCGTGGCGAGTCCCTACAAGCGGCGCTCAGGTTCTGGTCCCCAACCGCGAGGCCATCCGCCTCCTCATGGAGGAGGCCTTCGACTTCGAGACGCCGGACCCTCTCGTCCCCGAGACCTTTGTGACGATCGAGGTCGTGAACGCGTCTTCCGACCCAGATTGGGGGCAGCTTGCCGCCGCCCGGGTGAACTACGCGGGATTGCGGGCGCACGTCGGGCCGGCCGAACCCGATCCCGAGGTGACCACCCACCTTGTTGACTACGGCATTGGGGCTTCCGAGGACCTGCAGCGGTTGGAGCGCGCGTTTGGGCTCGGGGCGGATGCCATCGTCAGCCAGGTGAATCCAAGCTACCCCTTCCCCTTCACCCTCGTCATCGGCGACGACTACCAGCCTTGTTTCGATCCCACACAGGGACAGTAGGGGCACGCCATGGCGTGCCCCTACTGGTATCCCCAAGAGCCTTGGGCGCTGCCGTCTCGGTCGTCTGCTCTCCCTGGAAGGTGGCGTCGCCCCCTGTATCCGCCATTCCGAGGGCAGGTTCGCTCCGGTCCGCGCGTTCTTTCAGGCCGTCCGCCCCCCGCTTGCCACGGTCGAGGCGGCTGGATCAGCCGCTGAGACGGTCCTCGACCTCCTTAGCGGTCACGACCCGGCCGGTCCCGCCCATCCCCAACGTGGAAAGGCCGCCCACGATGTTGCCCCAGCGAAGGCATTCGCGCAGAGGACGGCCGTCCAGCCAGGCCTTCAGGAAGCCGGCATCGAAGCAATCCCCGGCCCCGGTCGTGTCCAGGGGCTTGACCTGGATCGCAGGCTCATGCACGATGGTCCCACCATCGCAGGCGTAGGATCCACCGGCGCCGTCCTTGACGACGACCAACGGCGAGACCTCGGCCAGGGTGCGGACAGCATGTTCAAGATCATCGAGACCGGTCAACATGCGCGCTTCCCGGGCGTTGGCCATGAACATGTCCAGGGCATTCAGCACGCGGCGCACCGGGGCCTCGCTGAGACGAAGCTGCTCGCTCGTGTTGCCATCCATCACAACCTTCATGGACCTTGCCCTGACCAGCCGGAGTCCGGCCCCGGCGAGTGGGCCGGAATAGAAGCCGGGGACATACATCACCTTGGCCGAGACGGACGGCAGCGCCTTCATCCCTGCCGGCACGGCGGGCGAGGGATCATAGTAGGCGAGGAAGGCCCGATCCTCAGGATACGAGGCGGCCACAGTGATGTAGCGCAGCGGCCGATCGTGATGGACGAAGAAGGTCTCGTCCAATCCCTCGGACTTCGCCTTCCCATAAACGAAGCGGCTGAACTCATCCGAGCCGAAATCCGCCGCCCAGGCAACTCGCAGGCCGAGGCGGTGCATGGCGACGGCGCCGTTGTAGCAGCCGCCTGGCGTCATGGCGAACTGCGTGGCGACGACCTCCTTGCCCAGCTGCAGGAACTCGGGCTGACCGGTGAAGATCAGATCCAGACAGTAGTCGCCGACGACGAACACATCCGCGGTTGGGCCGGCGGTTGACCGCCGGCCCTTGGCATCCGATGTATGCCGGGACTGCTCCGGATCCGGCCGGCCGTTTGCAGCTTCGGCCATCGCAGCTCAGGCGGGCGTGGCGCGCTCAGCGGCCAGCTCCTGCTCGGCGCGCTGCCGCAGCTGCTGACGCAAGCCGCGAATATCCCGCGGCACAAAGAACAGCGCCCCAAGGTAGAGCACAAAACACAGCAGCCAGGTGCTGACGCAGATGACCAGGATGGCGTTCTCGAGGCTGGTGGCGTCGGCCAGCACGCCGGCCAGCGCCGGGGCCAGGGC
>CAYQUY010000363.1:0-2685 GCA_964420755.1 uncultured Anaerolineaceae bacterium | reverse complement strand
TGGCCATGAATGCGGCTCAGCATCTGCAGGCACAGAGCCTGTGCATCCTGGCCTTGCCCGTCGCCCCGCCAGACCTCGACGAGATCAGTCAGCATGCTCGTCGCCCGCTCCCGGTAGCCGCGCAGTTGCTGCCGTTCGAGGTAGGCGGGGGCAGCGTACAGGTCCAAGCGTTCCTTCTCCCGCCAGGCGTCGATCAGGGTCTGGCTGATCCCCGTAGGGGAGGCGGCTGTCGGATCGCGCACTTCCCAGGTGCCAACCCCAACCCAGTCCAGCTCCAGCCCCTGGGCATGCAGCCGGCTGGTTTGCTCGGCGGTGTGGAACCGGGCCGTAAGCTCTTCGCGAGGGATGGCGAAGGATTGCGGTGCCTCGGCCGATGCAGGCTGAGGGCGGAGGGCGAGGAACTCCTCGAGGCTCAACCGCTCGACGAAGCGCTGAATCTCACGGCGCATCCGTCCCGCCAGTGTCTCCACCCAGGGCTGTCGGGCGTCCTCGGTGACCGGCTGGCCGTAGACGAGTTTGAGAACGCTCGCCTCATCGTAAGGATAGGGGTCCTTCAGGTTCCGGGCGCGGCGACTGCCACGGTAGACGCGGAAGACCATGTGAGCGTCCCGGGCGAGGACCTCGATCCCATCCCGGGTCATGGCCCGGATTGAGTCCATCCGGGTCGTCTGATCGCGCAGATCGACGACATCCCGCAGGCGCTCGAAGCCCTCGATGAACCGATAGGACGTCGGGCCGTAGACCCTTGGCCGGCCGTCCAGCGTCTCGGTCACGGCGGCGTAACCCAGGTGGATTCTCAAATAGCCTGGCCCGCCGATGGCCAGGGTTGGGTGGTCATGATCTAGGGCCTCGATGTCCCCTGTGGAGACCTCGAGGCGAGGGTAAGACAGGTAGTCCAGACCGAAAAGGGAGGACCATAAGTAGCGAGAGGCGGCGGAGGGCACTTCGAGCTCGAAGAGATCCGAGAGGTACGCGGCGGCGAGGCGCAATCCCAACCACAGCGCGGCCGCTACCGGGAGCAGCGGTGCAAGCACCCGGGGCCTGAAGAACATGCTGGCGGTCCGAACCATGCTGTCGAAGGGGAAGGGGAGGCGGCTCAGCCAGGCGGGAAGTGCCGAGGCGGTGAATCCCGCAGCCGCGACCAGGCCGACCCAGTAGGCAGCGAAGGAGCCCCAGACGATGATGAAGCGGACGATGGGCGCGGTGGCATTGCGGCCGAGAAACCACTGCTCCAGCCGTCGCAGCAAGCGGTGCAGGAGAGAGGGGCGGCGTGCAGAGACTCTCATGCCTGCCCCTCCTCGCCTGGCTGCTTGCAGTCGGAGTCCAGAGATTGGACGTGGGTGCGGATGCGCACCAGATGGGCTGCCAGGGAGCTCCCTTCGGGAAGCAGCTCCTTCTTTCCGGAGAGGCGCAGAGCGTCCATCAGGATCAGAGACAGGGTGTCGCGACGATTGGGCGCGACGCCGCTGGCCAGCTCGGACCGCAGACCCGCGGTCAGGTTCTCGCACAGGTCCTTGTAGGCTGCCCGCTCTCCGACTCGCCGGCGGGATTGTGCCTCCTGCTCTGCGTCCGTGAGCATCTCGTGGATGGCGCCCGACCAGCTCTCTCGCCAACGGAGGGCTTGCTCGTCTTGGACGTCGGCAGGCAGGGTCAGCCCGGAGATGTCCACCTCGAGCGCCCGGATGCCTCGCTCGTGCAGGATGCGGAATTCGCGGCTGGGCTTGCGGCTGGGTCTGCCCTCGGCATCAGTCCCCAGGTACGTCGGGGAGGTGAGGCGGGCGAGGATCTCGTGTTGGATTCGCCCCAGGGGCAGGCGGCCGTCTCGACCGGGTCGCATCAGGGAGGGCAGCTCCCAGTTCTTGGCCTGCTCCCGCCAAAGGTCAACGACCAGAAGCAGGGGCAGCTTGGTCCAGGGCACATCGTAGCGGCCGCCATAGGCATGCCCATAGACTGCCCGCCCGGCGGCGACGGGGTAGAACTCGAAGGGTGCCTCGTGGTCGCCTCGAGGTCTGGGCGTTCTGCCGCCTCCGCCTGGATGCAGCATGAAGGTCACGCTGAGATCGGCGGAGATCGGGATTCCGTCTTTGGTCACCGCAAGCGAGGAACCGACCTGTCTCTCGGCCTCTTCGGCGGTTGTTGGCTGCTGGGCCGGCAGGCGACGTACCTGCGGGCGCAGGTCGAGTGCCTCGGCCAGCCGTTCGCCCGGGGCGGTGAAGGTCAGCCCCGGGCCGACGGCACGGGTGAAGCGAACGTCCGTCCGCAGGACGGCAGCGCTGTCGTGGTCGACCAGGAGGACGCCCGGGCCTCGACGTTTGCGCTCCTGGCTGGACTCCTGGGCTCGACCGTTGTGGACGAACATCACCGGGCCGCTGACCCCGACCAGGTACCGCAGCAGCCGGCCAATGACGGTGGCCCGCTCACTCAACGACCGGACGGGGAGGACGAATTGGGCGGTGAGGCCAACCGTCAGGAGGAGGGAGACAAGACCCAGGTCGAGATGGGTCAACGTCGTGCGGAGCGCGGGCTGGTTGGGCTCGGGCAGCAGTGTCAATAAGTGCAGGGCCGCCCAAACTGCAACGGTCAGCCAGCGGAGGACCTCGCCCGGGTAAGTCCATACCTGCCGCCCAGGCGGGATGAACTGTCCAATGAAGATGGCAATCCCCAGGAGGGAAAGCAGGCCCAGGA
>CAYQUY010000362.1:0-2710 GCA_964420755.1 uncultured Anaerolineaceae bacterium | reverse complement strand
GACCGGTCCGACACCGTAAGCACAGCCACCTTCATCCCAGCACCTTCCCCATCAAGTGGAGGTCCATGATCTCCCAGCCCAGATGCTTGTAGAAGTCGACCGCGTTCTGGTTGTCCTTGGTGACCAGGAGGTAGCTCTTGAGGCAGCCCTTGCGGCAAAGGCGGCCCTCGAGTTCCTCCATCAGCCGCCGGCCCAGACTATCGCCCCTGTGGGACGGCGCAACGGCCAGGTGATAGACAAGGCCACGCCGGCCGTCGAAACCACCGATCACCGAGCCGACGACATGCTCACCGTCAAGCGCCACGAGGAACAGATCTGGATCGCGCTGGAGCTTCTTGCGGATCTCCGCTGGCGCGTCGGACCTGCCGGTCTGAATCCCAGAACCGGCAAGCCGCCACAGACCGAAGACGGCTTCAAGATCCTTGTCAAAGTCGAACTTCCGGATTTCCACTGCGGCTGCTCAAACCTGGGATACGTCGAAGCTGTGGGCGGTCGGGATGGGGGCTCCTCCGGCAACGTGCGGCCAGCCGAGGTCCCGTTTGATCGGCTCCTTCTTGCGCACCCTATCCCCCCACTGGCGATGCTCGTTTAGCCCCCGCCGGCTAGTCGCCTTCGGCCCCGATGAGCCTCTTCCAGTCGCCGTGGATTCCATCCTCGGTGACCCCGAAGTACAGGCGTATCCCTGCCGGCGTCTTCTGAGCGAGGTCAAACCGCTCGCGCTTGCCCAGGCTCCGCTTGCTGAGGACCCCTAGGTCCCCTTGCCAGGCAATCGGCGCCTGCTTCACGTCTCCAGGCAGCTTGGCGTGCTGGCTTATCGCGTAGTGCCACAGCCGGCGGGCGGAGGACATTGTCACATTCTTGACGACGTTGCGGTTGCGCAGATCCCGCAGCGTATAGTAGCGGACACCATCGCGCTCCTCCGATTCAACGACTTCCACGCCGGTCCGCGGCGCCTGGACTTCAGCCTCTTCGGGCTTGGCCGCCGCCGCCCTGGGCACCTCAACAGCCGGGGCCTCGCCCACGTGGCGGCCGCGCAGGACAAGCTGGGTGATCTCATCTCGGACTGCCAGACCGGTGTCGGCCTCCTCCCGGACGTAGATCTTGTTGTCGTCCACAGCATAGGGAGGGTCGTCGCCTCGGGGAACCAGCACCCGAATGATGGCCTTGCCTTGACTCTGCTGGGCGTCGACCTGGCAGGCAAGCCGAGGGTTGACCTTGCTGCTGATCTCCTTCTCCAGCTGGCGAATCGCTGCGGCGGGATTGGGGACCCCCACGGGAGGCTTGCTGGGATCGCTGGACAGGCCGATGTAGAGCGTGCCACCATTGGTGTTGGCGAACGCACACACATCGGCAATGACGGCGTAGAGCCTGCCACCCCGCGCGGTCATGCTCTCGTGGAAGTCCTGGACGATGCTTGGACCTTCCTCGCGAGCCTGAGCGATAAAGTCAAGCAGCTTCTCGGTGTCCGCGGCTGCCCGATGGGGGCGCGTGCGGGCGAAGTCATTGCTCAGCAAGAGTTCCTTGAGGGCCTCGAACGAGACCTCGGGCAGCAGGGCCTCAGTCGTCCGGTCCCCAATGCCCAGGTTCTTCTTGTTGTTGGGGTCGGTGCGCAGGCGATGCGAGTCGGAGGCCTGGATGCAATGCATGCGACGCGGGTACTCGGGCTTGGTGCCGCTGAAGAACGCGGCCGTCGACCGGCTGCCTCTCACCTCCAGGTCCGTCACCTCGAGAGCATGCAGGTTGGGATCCTGGGTGTAGGCGATCTTCGTCTGGCCGCCAAAGCCGAACCCGCGCATGGCCACCCCGTTGGTTGAGTTGGCATGGGCGGCGATGGCCAGCCCGCCGGCCTCGGCGATGCGCCGGTAGGCGGTGAGGACATCGCTGGTGGCCCCGACGGTAGACGACCCCTCATCGAGGAGATGCGGCGGGATGTTGAGGGAGAGCAGCAGGTGCTCGAGCTCGCGCATGGTCTTTGAGGGCGGGAAGATCGCCAGGACATGGAAGCCCAGGGTGGCCGTGAATTCAAAGCCTGGCAGGACCAGGACCCGCTTCAGGATTCGGCGGTACTCTGCCAGCCGGCCGCGTTCGTCATCCTTCAGCCGCCCCAGCTCCTCCAGCATCTCTAGCTGGCGGATCTCCTCCTGCATGCGGCGGATGCCGGCCACCGTGTTGTGGTCGGTGAAGGCGACCATGTCAAGGCCGCGTGCCTCGCAGCGGCGTAGGATATCCAGAAACGAAGCGTCCGGCTCCTGGAAATCGCTGGAAGCCGGCGTGTGCAGATGCAGATCGATCAAGCGGTACTGACGTGACGCACTCTGTGCTTTTCTTCTGGTCACTTTGCCCGCCTCACATTCCCCACTGGCTGCAGGAATCCCTCGAACCATCCTGGCCAAGGTTCTCCCCGATGATCGCGATGAGTTGCTCGGGCGTGTAGGGTTTGAGCAAGAAGCCGTTGGCGCCAGCGGCTTTGCATTGGTCCGAGACATCCATGCCCGAGGTCATCACCACGCGGGTGTTGGCCAGCTCGGGGGTCGCTCGAATCTGCGTGAGGACCGCCATGCCGTCCGTACCCGGCAGAAAGACGTCCATCAGGACCAGGTCGGGCTTCTCGGCCCGCAGACCGGAAAAGATCGCTTCTTGTTGCGCCGCGTTGACGACGCGATGGCCCTCCATTTCCAGGAGCATCTTCAGCAGGGAGACCATCGTATTG
>CAYQUY010000361.1:1477-2715 GCA_964420755.1 uncultured Anaerolineaceae bacterium | reverse complement strand
CAGCTTCTGACAGGCGATCCCGATCGCCCCCAGGTCCATCTGCTTGCGGGCCAGCTCTGGGACCTTGTGGGTCTTCACATGCGGCCTCAGCGCCAGGCCGTGCTCGTCGCAGTAGGATTGCAGCCGGAAGAGGTTCGCTTCCATGACATCCAGGTCAACGGTGAGCGCGGGTGTGTCGACCGCCTCCGCCGGATCACCCGGGCTACATCCTGGCTTCTGTCCGGCTGTCTCCAATACCCTTTCAGACTCGGCCATCGTGTACCTCTCCTTCTCCCGCCAGCCCCTCGGGACAACGTGGCTCCTACGAGTCGACCGTCGTCTGTAGGGACGGCATCGCCCCGAGGCATGTCCGCAGGAATGCACCTCGGGGCGTGTCAATTCTGCAGAAGCCCGGCTCTCGGATCTCTTCCCCGGTTCGAATCGGCCCAGCCTTTCCAAGAGGATCGGCGGCCCATCCCGACTCTCAGCTCGACAGCCTCCTGGCCAGGGCGACGGCCCGGCTCGCATCAGGGGCGTAGCCATCCGCTCCGATCTGTTGGGCGTAGTCCTCGGTCAGGGGAGCGCCCCCAACGATGACCTTCACCTGGTCCCGCACCCCCACGTCCTCAAGCGCCTCGATCGTCGCCTTCATATTCTGCATGGTGGTCGTTAGCAGCGCCGAAAGCCCGACGATTCCCGGGCGATGCTCCCGTGCGGCCTGGGCGAACTTCTCCGGGGAAACGTCGGTGCCGAGGTCAACCAGCTCGAAGCCGGCCCCCTCGAGCATCATGGCGACCAGGTTCTTGCCGATGTCGTGGAGGTCCCCCTTCACTGTCCCGATGACGACCTTGCCGGTGGCCTTGACACCGCTCTCCGTCAGCTGCGGCCTTAGGAGCGCCATCCCCGCCTGCATCGCCCGAGCCGCAATCAACATCTCCGGCACGAAGTACTCGCCACGCTCGAAACGCGCGCCAACCTCCGTCATGGCCGAGATTAGGGACTCGGTCAGGATCCTTTCTGCCGCTAGGCCGGCTCCCATCCCCGCTGTGACGTCGGCCTCAACTCCAGCCTTGTTGCCGGCAATGACGTTGTCGTAGATCGTCTTCAGGTAGTCAGCCATTCGCATCGCTCCAGATGCAGGAGATGTGGATCGTGCAGCAGCACACGTCGCCTTCGCGTCCGCTAGCTGGCCTGTCCGTGAGAAGGCGCCGAGGTAATGCAGCGACGCGAGCGTCAGGATCGTGCCCGCGAGGGCGTCG
>CAYQUY010000361.1:0-1467 GCA_964420755.1 uncultured Anaerolineaceae bacterium | reverse complement strand
GATTTGGGGCTCAACGGTTATGAACCGAGAAGCTGCTCATCCGGACAGCATACATCAAGCGCGTCAGAAATCAAGGGCCCAGGGGCGCGGAGGCGGCGACGGACCCAGAGGCCGCCCGACCCGTCATCCCGCCGAAGGGACGCGGTAGGCCATCATGTCGATCTCGACCGAGATGCCGAGCGGCAAGGCCCCCGCTTCGATGGTCGTCCGCGCCGGGAACGTGACGCCCTGGAAGAATCCTTTGTAAACGGCGTTCATCGCCTGGAAGTCCTCGATGTGGGCCAGGTAGACCTGCACCTTGAGAACCTGGCCCCGCGAGCTCCCCGAAGCAAGGAGAAGGGCATCGAGGTTGGCGAACACCTGGCGCGTCTGCTGGGTTGGGTCCCCCTCGACCAGGCGATTCGTCGCCGGATCCATCGGGCCCTGGCCAGAGATGAAGACGAGATCGTTCCAGACGATCGCCGGGGAATAGGGGCCAACCGGGGCGGGCGCGTTCTTGGACGTGATCGCTTGCTGGGTCATTCGCTCCTCCTGAACGTTCCTGATTCTACGTCACCCGAAACTGAGGCGTTCCCACAGCCTTTGCGCGCCGGGAGCACTGAGCCCATACGGGGCGGCGTCCCCACACATGGGCCCTTTCCTTGGAGATCAGATCCCACGGGCACCAAGGAGGCAGGGAGCCTAGGACGGGTGAAGGAACAGCGGGTTGGACCAGGCCCAGTTCCCCTCCTGGTCGCGACACGCAATCCGCAGGTATTCCGATGGACGGAAGGAGTAAGAGGGCTCCAGAGAGTGGACCGCCTCGGTCATGGTCTCTCCGGCTGGCGCGAGCACCCTGCGGCTGAGGGGTCCACTCCCAATGAAATCGATCGCCGTCGCCGCAGAGCAGCGCACGTGGACCTGATCCCCTTCGATGCGGACGTCGTGGATCTCCGGTCCACTGCTGGCGTAGAAGCAGCCCCGTTCGAGGGCGTCGAGGAGGGCCTCCGGTGTCAGGGCCTCTGCCTTGACCCAGACCCAGCCCAGGCCCGCGTCTGGCCTTCCTTCCCACCAATGGCAGTCATCCGTCGCCACGCCCCATAGGCGGCGGCCCGCGCCCAGAAGGTCGTCCCAGTGCACGGTCGAGAGCCCTTTGCAGTCCCACACTTCGCAGCCGCCATTCCAGATCTCGATCCCGAAACAGCCTTCCATCGTCAGCAGGTCCTTCGACATCTGGCCAGACCAGTAGGGATGGGCCAGGAACACCTGGCCCCCTTCGGACCGCAGGTCGTCGATCGCAGCCTGCATCGAGGTGCCGCCCTCGAGGACCGTGGCTGGCGGTCGGCTCTGTCCGAGCCCGATCAAGTGATACAGCCCCGCCTGGGGGTCCAGGCCGTCAACCTCGATGCCACTCAGGGTGACAAAGTCGCCGCCGCTGAACGTCTTCCCTTCGGTGAGGATCCTGTGCTCGGTGAAGGCGAGGAAGCG
>CAYQUY010000360.1:0-2776 GCA_964420755.1 uncultured Anaerolineaceae bacterium | reverse complement strand
GATTGGGGTGGGCGTTGCCGTGGGGGTCTCGGTAGACGTGGGTGTCGGTGTGCCTGTATAGGGCAGGGCCGTCTCGGTCGGGGTGTCAGTGGGAGTCGGAGTATCGGTGGGGAGGGGTGTCTCTGTCCCGGTCGGGGTAGGTGTTGCCTCCTCCTGAGTCAGGCCGCGATCAACGAAGGAGAGCGTGAGGGGAAACACAAACCCGGCGACGAGGGCGAGGTGCGCCGGGTGAGTGAGAGAGACGGTTCGGGCCATCGCCAAACCCCCTTTGACCCATTGGTTGCCTCAACTATAGCAGAAAGGCATCCGATGTCAACGCGGAATCAAGAGCGGGGTTCCGCGTCGGTTCGACTGCCCCGAGGCTCGGGACGGTCGCGGTGAGGCGAGGCCGCCGGAAGCGATTGGCGCTAGGTAGCCTCTTGCACTAGGCGGTAGAGGGAGTCGCCGGTCCGGACGCGCTGCTTGACCTTGACGGCGACCTCCGTGCCAGCCGCACCGTGGTCGATCGCCTGATGCTCCACCTGCATCGAGGAGATCACCTGCTGGAAGTCGGTGTGCCGGCCAAAGAAGTGGACGGCCTCGCCGACCTTCAGCCCTCGCTCCAGGCGCAACACGGCGACGCCAATGTGATCATAGTAGTGGGTCACTTTGCCGACAAGCTCTCCCTCCGCCATGTCCCTCCTCCTGAACAGACGCCGCCGGGGGGAACGGAACGTATCGCTCCCTTACTTCCTCCGATTGTACATCGGGATTCGCTTGCCCTACCACTGGATTGGCTGAGCTCAAGCCTGAGGCGACGCTGCCACCTCCCGGATGCGCGTGAGGGCGACGGTGGAGAGCAGGAAGAGAGCACCGTAGATGGCAAACAGGGTGACGTAACCCAGACCCGGTATGCCGGGCACGCGGACCGTAAAGAAGTCGGCGATTGGCCCGCCGATGTACGCGCCCACGGCGCCGGCGCCCGCCCCCGCCAGGTTCGAGATGCCGAGGTAGCGTCCAGCCTCACCCTTGGGGACGAGACTCGTTCCCAGGGCCCAGTTGGCGGTGAAGAACAGTCCGGTGGCCAGGCCAATCATGCAGCCCCCGATGTAGATGACCGTCAGGCTTGTGCTGAGCAGGATCACCAAGGTGCCCAGGGCGGCCAAGATGCCACTCACCACGGCGATCCGCTTGTGACCGAATCGGTCACCCAGCCATCCGCTGGGCAAGGCCGACAGCAGGATGAAGATTCCGACAACCATCATCAAGCGGCTCGCGGGAGCGGCCGCCTGCTCCTGGGCATAGCCCAGACGACCCTGCAGGAAGTACACCGCGAAACCGGATAGGTTGGTTGTACCCACGAAGAAAGCCAGGCGGTTGACGACCCACCAGATGAACGAGGGATGCTGTTTGGCTGCTGATCCCAGGCTGAGGCGAACGCTGCCCCACACTCCGGCGCCGACGGCGATGGCATGGCTACCAGGCCGAGCCCACCCATAACGACGAGCAGCGTGCTCACCGAACCCATCGCGCCCATGGAGCGCCCTATCCACCGGACGATCTCCCCCATGCCAAGGATGATGCCCGTAAACAGGCCGGTCATCAGCAGCAAGCGCACGAAGGGAGCCCAATCGAGTTTGGGGGGCGCCTCGGCGAGCGGCTGCTCCCGCACCAACATGGTGGTCAGCATGCAGACCGTCAGGACTCCCATGGCGATCAGGAGGCCTGCCCACATGTTGCCCTCGGCAATCAGAGGGCCCACAGCGAAGCCCACAAGGATTACAGGGAGCGGGATCTCCAGGACGGCTTTGATCCCCGAGAAGCGACCCCGCCGGTCCTCGGGCACCAGATCGGGGATCAGTCCCTGCTCCGCTCCGTGGGCGGCGTTGGAGGACACTTGCAGAAGGATCGCCATGACAAGCAGGAACCAGTACCCGGTCATCCCCGACAGGCCGGCCGAGAAACCGATGGCGGCAATGAAGACCAGGTCGGCAAGTGTCCCGCCGAGTATGAATGGGCGACGGCGACCCCAGCGGGCGGTGCTGTGGTCCGAGAGCATTCCCCACAGCGCCTGCATCAGCAGGGCAACCATCAGCGACCAGAGGCGGAGGGTGCCAAAGAACGTGCCTTTGGTCTGCTCCCCCACAAAGCTCTGCACCAGGAGCGGGAACACCAAGCCGCAGGTCTGTGAGAGGGTCGTAAGACCCAGCCAGTAGATGTTGACGGTGATGTAGTCGTACCAGCGCAAGCGACGGTCCATGGCCTCCTCCCTCCTCCGCTTGATCGGACTTCAGACGCGCCCGACTTCTTCCAACTTCCCCGAGCTCGCCCTCCTTGGCGACCCGATTCCCTCTCGACGACACCGGCTCGAAGAAATCCCGCCGGATGGTGACGACCGGGCATCAGGGGTGGGACGCGTGCGCCCGGCCTGACCTCTTCTCTCCAGTGGCATCGAGGCCCACCATGAGGGGCCGGTTAGTAGGGGGAGGGGCAGGATTCCGCGAGCCGGTGGCGCGTCTACGTGGCGCGGGCTTCATCGGCCAGGGGCAAGGTGAAGTAGAAGGTGCTCCCTTTCCCCAACTTGCTCTCTGCCCCGATCTTGCCCCCCATCGCCTCAACCAGGCGCTTGGCTACACTCAACCCCAATCCCCACCCTGGGTGGACGCGAACGGCCCGATCGTCAGAGCGGAAGAACTGGGTGAAAAGCTTCTCCCTATCCTTTGGAGCCATGCCGATGCCGTTGTCGGTGACGCTCACCCGGACCGCGTCGGGCTCGGCACGGGCGGTGATCGTGATT
>CAYQUY010000359.1:0-2786 GCA_964420755.1 uncultured Anaerolineaceae bacterium | reverse complement strand
GACGTCAGCTGCCCGTGCCTCCGCCCGGTCTTCAGGACGCAGACGCCAGGTGTGGCCGTCTGGCTCGAGCGTGGCATAGGAACGCAGGCAGGCCTGGACAAAGCGCCGGTCGGGAGTCAGGAGCCCCGGAAGGGTCCGGCATACCTCGGCGTCGACATCCGTCTCGGCGACTGCTTCCTGCCGGCGTAGCACGGCCAGCACTTGCTGTTCAACCCGCTCGACCAACGGCAAGGCAGTGCCTACCGGATGGGCCAGCCAATAGAGACCGCTCTCCGGTTCGGTTGCCGGCCCCAGCCGGATGAGGCTCTCGCGGTCCCCCAGGGCGGCATCGGTCGCGGCCGCCAGATAGGTGAGGGGGTTCCCTTCCTCCGCCTGCCACAGAGGGGCGAGCAGCTGCTCACGTGCCAGGTCACACCAACCTGCGGCATGGACCAGGATATAGGGGCATGGCTCCCCCCGCTGGCGCATGACGGTCACGGCTGACTCGGTCAACTGCCGCTGCAGGCTCCCCTCCTCCGGTCCTTTGGCGTGCACCTCCGCCTTCTCCCAGGTGAAGATAGCCTGCCCTTCGGCGGCGCGCACTGCGCGACCGGTCAGCCGAAAGCCGGCCCCGTCCAGCCCGGCGAGAGCCGCCGCTGTGAAGCCCGCCTCGGCCTCTGGAATCAGCGCCAGGACGGGGATTCCGGCAGGAAGCGCCGCGGCCAGGCTAGCCATCGTCGTTCGCAGGGCAGCGGCATGCCATCCCCAGTCGTAGCGCCGCCGCCGAAGCGCCACCTTCACGGGCGCCGCCACCTCCTTCCCCCAGAGCCAGGCCGCCCAGAGTGCCGAGAGCGTCCAATAAGCCTGGTTCGGGCGGGGCAGGACGGTGAGCACCGCCGACAGCGCTCCCTCACCCAGCGCCTGGGCGATTTCCCGCGCATGCCCGGGGTGAATCGAGATCGTTCCTGGGGAGGGTGCTGATCCCCTCTGCCACTCGACCACCCGAACGCCAGGATCCGCCATGGCCCATTCGTCCACCGCGCGTTCCAGCGCCCGCCAGACGTTCGCCTCTCGAAAATGGGGCGAGGCGATCAACTGGAGAGGCCGGGTGCGCCCCTCGGGATGTCCCCACAGCGCATTCGTAGCGTCGAAAGCGGAAAGGAGCAACGCCTGCGCAGCCAGCTCCACCCGCGGCTCCAGTTCAAGCTGCCCAAGCTTGGCCACAAGGGTGATGAGCGCGTAGAGCGCTCTCCCTGGGTAGACGGAGAGTGCGGCTTCAGCGTGCTGCCGGTATGGATCACCGGCAGGAGCCACCTGCTCCAACGCCAGCGCGGTCTGCAGTCCCTTCCGGCCATACTGCTGGGCCCGCTCCCAGTCGGCCTGGGTGACAGGTACCTCGCCGGCATGGTTGCAGTGCTCGCAGGCATAAGCCTTGAGCGCAGGCCCTTCGGCCTCCTTGGCCCAGACGAAGTAGTCGGCTGTCACGGGCTGCCCGCAGCGGGCACATTCGGTGCGGTACATGTCCTGCAGAAAGACTTCGAGGCGGCTGCCATCCTTGGACGCCGCCGCGAGCCTGGCCAGCGCCGCCTGCAGCTCGGCCACGGAAAAGGGCTGGGCAATGTGCCGCAGGACAAACCGGTTCACCGGGTTATGGGCGGCCACGATGATCGCCCGTCCTGCCTGAGCCGCCTCAACCGCCAGGCGGGTAGATGCCCCAAAGGGATCGAGGACCAGATCGCCCGGCGCGCCGAATCCCTCCAGGGCGAGGCGCGCTGAACCCTCGTCAAGGGGCGGCAGAAAGCGGGCTAACGGACCAGCGTGGTGTGCTGGATGCCCCGGCGGAAAGGGAAGGTCCATCAACTCGAGTATACGGCATCCCGGGCTGAGTAGGAACGATCTCCTGGCCGTGGCCGCCCTCCCCAGGAACAGCTTTCAGCCGGGGCAATGGAAGCCTTATCGGGGATGGGCCGTGAGCGGCGTCTTGTGGAAGCACCCCAGGCGGAGTATAACCATCCACGCAGGCGCGAGGCGCCCGTTCGTGGGTCGGCGCCCCAGGTCCGAGAGTATGGCGAGAGCTATGCGCGATCGAGGTGGCTGATGGCGAGGCGGATACCCGTCGGTCTATTGGTGTACGTTGCAGCATTGACCGTCGCGGCCTGTACACCGGTCACGCCCACCGTGTCCGACCAGACGATCTTGGGCACGGCCGTGTCCGGGACGCTCACCGCCGTGGCCCACGGCATGCCAACTCCTTCCCCAACCCCGGCTCCTACCTTGCCAGCGGCTGGCCCCTGCCCCGTCCGTTCAGGCTCGCCTGCGTCGCCCGACCTGAGCGACCCAACAACCATCGTCCCCAATCTTCTGGGCTATCTCACCGCAGGCGGCTCCGTCGCAAGTCTGACGGGGATTCTCGAGGTGGCCAGCCTCACCCCGTCTGGCAGCCTCGGCCCGGCCGATTTGGACTTCACCGGCGATGGTTGGTACGACATTGCGCTCTCGCTCCTCCAGCCTGGTTCTGGAGGCGTCCTCGCCCCGGGCGCGGTCTATCTCTTCGTCTGCTCGGACGCTGCTTACACTCTGGCCTACGCCTCCCCGGCTGTCGAAGACGCCGGCGCACCGCTCATCCACGCCGCGCAGGACCTGACCGGCGACACCGTCGGAGCCCTGCTGATCGGGTTCCCGATCTGCGGCGCTCACACGTGCCAGGAGCAGGTCCAGGCCTTGATCTGGAACGGTCTGACCCTCGAGACCAGGTTAGTGGGGCCCACAGCCGACCTTCCTACCCCGACCTTCCAGGCGATCGGCCC
>CAYQUY010000358.1:0-2793 GCA_964420755.1 uncultured Anaerolineaceae bacterium | reverse complement strand
CCAATGAGGACCGCGTCACCGCTCTGGCCAGCCTCGCCCGCCCCGCCCTGGACTATGCCTTCTTCCAGCTTCTGACCGACCGGACAGAAGCCGCCGCCGGCGCGGAGAAAGACAAGCTATCTGCGCTTCGCCAACTCCTCCTCGAGATCACCCAGGAGATTGACAGGGTCCAGCAAGCTCGCGTCGCACAGGCGGCCGAGGCCCTCAAGGCTATCGCCGGCGCCAAGGACCTTGACCAGGCCATCCGAAGCTCGCTCCCCCTGATCGATGAGGTCTTCCTGGGGGTTCTCGAGGCCAACCTGCGGGCGGCCACCGACCGAGGCGACAAGGCGACGGGTGACCGTCTGCAGCAAGTCTCCGACCGCATTCGCGAGATTGTCCGGGAATCCCTGCCCCCCGGCCTCCGCCTGGCACAGCAGCTCCTGGAGACGCGAGAGGTGAGCGAGGGAGAGGCTTTGCTGGACGCGGTCCCGCCCGAGACATTGAACGACGATCTGCTGCGCGTCCTGATGGGCACGGCTCAACGCTTGCACGAGAATGGGGACGACGCCGGGGCGGAAAGGCTGCGCAATCTGCATCGCCATGCCCTGCACCTCTCGATGCAGGCCAAGATGCGGGCCGGCTCTGGTGCGCCTCAGCAGACCCCGCCTGCTTCCGGGGAGCGCACCCCGACTGGAACCTGAGCGTCCGCCTCGCCCGCCCGGTGCCCTGCCCCTGAGAAACACGCGCCCGCATCCAGATATCCAGCCAGCGGATGCGTCTCGCCGACGGGACTCGACGGGATGATGGGCATTTCCCCAGCCTTCCGGCTCCCGTCCCCAACTGGCCTCCTTGCCCGATCCTCTACCTTCCCGCGGCGCGGGTCGCGGGACGTACCCGGCCGCACCGGCGGCCCACAGAGCTGGCCCCACTCTGCCCAAGGGCACCCGGAGGCGCTTGCCCTTCGGAGCGGGTGCGAGGGCCGATCCGCGCTCGGTTACCGCACGCGGCAGATGAGACCCTTGAGATAGCGACCTTCGGGGAAGTTCAGGGAGACGGGGTGGTCCGCCGGCTGGCCGGGCCAGCCGATGACCGAGGCTTCGACGCCAGCATCCAATGCTGCCCCAGCCACAATCTGCTGGAAGAGCCAGGGGCTGACCCCGCCCGAACAGGAGAAGGTGAACAGCAGCCCTCCCCGACGCAGCAATTTGAAGGCCAGGAGGTTGATGTCCTTGTAGCCGCGAGCAGCCCGACTCGCCTGAGAGGCAGTGGCCGCGAAGCGCGGCGGATCGAGCACGATCACGTCAAAGGTGCGCGCCTGGTCGCGCAGCCGCCGCAGCTCGGCGAAGACGTCGCCCTCGATCCATTCGCAGCGGTCGGCCGGCAGGCTATTCAGCGATACGTTCTCGCGTGCAAGTTGCATCGCTGGGCCGGAGGATTCGATGGAGACGACGCGTTCCGCCCCTCCCGCCAGCGCCGCCACCGCAAAACCGCCGGTGTAGGCGAAGCAGTTCAGCGTCTGGCACCCGGCGACGAAGCGCCGGAGCAGCGCCCGGCTCTCGCGCTGGTCGAGGTAGAAGCCGGTCTTCTGACCCTTCCTCAAGTCCACCCGGAACCTTAGGTTGTTCTCCAAGATGACCAGGTCCTGCGGTGGTTCCTGGCCCCACACGAGCCCCGATCGCTGAGGCAGCCCCTCGAGCTCCCGGATATCGAGGTCGGAACGCTCATAGATTCCCTGGCAATCCCCCCGCCCTGCCAGCCAGGAGAGGACCGCCTCGCGCCAGCGCTCGGCTCCGGCTGTCAGAAGCTGCACGACGCGGAAATCCCCGTAGCGATCCGCGATCACACCGGGAAGCCCGTCCGACTCGGCGTAGACTTCGCGAAAGGCCGTGACGGAGGAGTCAGCGGCCAGAGACGCCCGAGCCTGGATCGAGGCTTCCAGGCGCTTGCCGATGAAGGCCGTGTCGACGGCCTCGCTTTCGTCCCATGTCCAGATGCGAGCCCGAATCTGCGAGGCAGGGGAATAGGCGGCCCTGGCCAGCCACCGGCCGTCATCGGCCAGGACTTCGACGGTCTCTCCCGGCGCCGGGCCACCCTGCACGTCGGCCAGGGCGCCTGAGAACAGCCACGGGTGGCGCTGCAGCACGGATCGCTCTCGTTTAGGCTTCAACCGGATCTCAGGCATGGGGAATGCTTCTGGTGGCCCCGCTGCCACGCCGGAGGGCACGGCCGGTGGCTGGCAACCCCGGCGGACTTGCTCTCCGCGATGGGGACGAAAACCGCTGTCCTCATGCGCTGGGGCCGTACCCGCGCCGGCTGGGACTTCGGCCTAGCCTGGGCTCAGGTGGCTCTCCTCAATCGGCTAGGCGTCGCTGCCGCCCCCTCTACAGCACGCCTACCTTCTTCGCCGCCCGGGCAAAGACGTCCATGGCATGCTCGATCTCCTCCGGCTGATGGGCCGCCGTAACCGTGGCCCGCAGGCGCGACTCGCCCTGGGGCACGGCCGGGGAGACGACCGGCAGGACGAACACGTCCTCGGCATGCGACTCCCGAGTCATCTGGAAGGCCTTCTCATCCGCACCACACAAGACCGGGACGATGGCCGTCACGCTGAGCATCGTGTCCAGACCGCGCTCCTTCAGGCCGCCAAGGAACTGGGCCGTGTTCTTCTTCAGGGCCTCGACGCGCCAAGGCTCGTCGAGGATGACGCGGAACGCTTCGGCCGCCGCGGCGGCCTGGGCCGGCGGCAGAGCCGCCGAGAAGATGTAGCCACGCGCCGAATGCCGCAGGTAGGCGACCAGGTCGGCCTTGCCC
>CAYQUY010000357.1:0-2797 GCA_964420755.1 uncultured Anaerolineaceae bacterium | reverse complement strand
CAGGGCTGGCCAGCCCTGAATCCAGTGCCCTGGGTGGAGGGTGAACAGAACCGCCTGGACCAGGATGCCCGGCCACCTGCCGAGCCGGGCCGAGAGCGACCGCCCGAGGTAGCCGCGGAAGAACGTCTCCTCGACGAACGGTACCCACACGAGGGCGATCCCGAGATCCGCCAGACTCCACTCCGGCGCAGATGCCGAGCCCAGCCAGAGGGTGTTGAACCACATGCTGAGCCCTCGCCAGATGGCGCCCGCCAGGATACCCCAGCCGTACTCGGCCAGGGCGCGCCGCCGGATGCATCCGTAGGCGGCGGGCGAGCGGCGCAGAACGAGGAGCGTCGCCCATGGCAGAAGCGCCAGAACCCACGTCCACCCGACGAAAACCCTCCCGACGCGGGGCCACAATCCTGAGACGATTGCCGCGTCCAGGGCGACAATGTAGGCGACCCCCGGGAGCACGGCGCGCAGCGGCAACGCCGTGGCCAGCCCGGCCGAGGCGGACAGGGACGTGGAAGGGACAGGCTCAGGAGCGCGGGTTTCCATCACCCTTCTAGACTGCCGAAAGACGGTCTGTCGCATCGAACCCCCACCCCTGACCCCTCCCCCTGCTCGTGGCTTGATCCTGCTTCCTTCGGCGTCCTGCAGGGGGAGGGGGTGAGGTGTCAACGGGTCTCTTCCACACCCTTCTAGATCCGCTGGAGGGTGACTTTCTCTGGCTCGATGTCAAACGCCCAGCGGCCCCGATCTCCGAAGTCGTATTCCACGTGCAGCCAGCCCGGATGGCGTTCTACAGCGGCCACGCGGATCGGGCGCGCGAACTCGAAGGTGACGAGGCTCGGATCCCATTCCCCTTGCTCCTCGGGATCGTACCCTCTGGGAGGACCGAAAGCCCGCTGGATGTCGGTCTCGGCCAGGAGCAGGCGCAGGATCGCTTCGGGGATATCCACGCTCCACAGCATGCTCGCGCAGGCCTGGTCCTCTAGCTCGGTTCTGCGCTCCTCTGGAGTGAGCTCCCATTGGACCGGAGACCAGATCCCCGGAAGATCGTCGACGTTGACCCTTTCGGGGTCGATGACACCGGGCATGAGGTTGCCTTCCTTATCTTCGCATGATCGGCCCCCGTCGGGCGGGGATTTGGGCCCTATGAACGGACACTGCTGCAAACTGCGCGCTCGCAGCCAGGCCTGGCTTCCCTCTCACGACCAAACGCGATGCAGGCCCTGACGCTGACGGCGGGCCCTCGGGCCGCCCAGACCTGAGGAGTGGGGCATTAGCGGAGGCGCTCCAACTGCGCCTCCAGCCTCGTCTTCGAGTCCCTCAGCTCTTCCAGCTTGCGCCGTTCCCTGGCCACGACATCCGCCGGGGCCCGCTGAGCAAACGGCCCGGCCAGAAGGGTCTCGAGGCGCTCAATCTGCGCCGAGGTCCGCTGCAACTCGCTTCCCAGCCGGGCGCGCTCCGACTCCAGGTCGACCAGTTCCGCCAGGGGGAGATAGGCCTCCACGCTTCCCACCACGAGCGGCACTGATTCCGGCACCGGCGACCGCAGCTCGGCCTGGATGGAAAGCTTCGCCGGATCCACCCTGGCCAGGGTGGCGATCGCCTGTCTCTGGTTGTCGAGCAGAGCCGCAGACTCGCCCGCACTGATGATGGCGGGGAGGCGCCGGGAGGACTCTACGTTCTTCTCCGATCGAACATTGCGGATCGCCCGCACCAGATCCATCACCAGGCTGAAATCGCGGATCGTCTCCCGGTCCCCCGCTTGCTCGGCCTCGGCCTCCGGCCAGCGGGCAACGATGAGCGCCTCCTCCCACCCGCCTTCAGGGCCGAATCGGCCGGGGTGCTGCCGGCAGGCAGCCTTCAGATGCCCCCAGAGCTCCTCCGTGACGTAGGGCGTGTAGGGATGCAAGAACCGCAGGCAGTGGTCCAAGACGTGGACCATCGTGAGCGCTGTTGACCAGGCCCGCTCCGGGCTCTCCTCCAGCTGGAGCTTGGCGATCTCGAGATACCAGTCGGCGAACTCGCCCCAGAAGAACTCATAGATCTGGCGGCCGGCTTCGCCATACTGGTATGCCTCGAAGAGCCGGGCGACGTCCCGGCTGAGGGCCCGCAGGCGGGCCAGGATCCATCGGTCAGCCAGCGTCAAAGCGGGGGGCTGAGCGGGCGGCGCCGGCGCGCCTCGGATTGATGCCAGCACCAGCCTGGTCGCATTCCACAGCTTGTTAGCGAAGTTGCGATTGGCCTCCACCCGTTGGAGGCTCAGGTTCAGGTCGTTGCCAGGCGTGGCCCCGGTCAGGAGCGTGAAGCGAAGCGCGTCTGTCCCGAACTCGTCCATGACCTCCCGCGGATCGATCACGTTCTCCAGCGTCTTGCTCATCTTGCGGCCGTGCTCGTCGCGCACCAGGCCATGAAGGTAGACGGTGTAGAACGGCACCTGGCCGGTGAACTCCATCCCCATCATGATCATCCGGGCGACCCAGAAGAAGAGGATGTCGTACCCGGTCTCCATCATGGTCGTCGGGTAGAAGGTGCGCAGGTCAGGCGTGTCCTCCGGCCAGCCGAGCGTTGAGAACGGCCACAATCCGGAAGAGAACCAGGTGTCCAGAACGTCAGGATCCTGCTCAATGCGAGCCGATCCGCAGTGGGCGCATTGGCTCGGGTCCTCCCGTGCCACCGTGATCTTGCCGCAGTCGGCGCAGTGCCAGGCTGGGATGCGGTGGCCCCACCATAGCTGCCGCGAGATGCACCAGTCGCGAATGGTCTCGAGCCAGTTGCTGTATACCTTAACGAAGCGCTCCGGTAC
>CAYQUY010000356.1:0-2801 GCA_964420755.1 uncultured Anaerolineaceae bacterium | reverse complement strand
GCGGCTGGCCGCCGTGGCTGAACCCGTGGGCCGGGCTTTCGTGCGCGGCCGGCCACAACGCCGTGCCTGCGGCCGGTCCGATGTGGTGACCGTCCTGACCGCCAACCTGTGTCATGACTGGCCACGCCACCGGCGAATGTCGGACCGCCTGGAAGGACTGGCCCGCCTCATTGAGCAGGAGGCGGTCGATGTGGCCTTGCTTCAGGAAGTAGCCCGGACGCCGGAGATCCGCGTCGATGAATGGCTGGCCGACCGGCTGGGCATGGCCTACGTCTATACCCGCGCCAACGGCCATGAGATGGGCATCGGCTTCGAGGAAGGCCTGGCGGTCTTCAGCCGATACCCCTTGCGGGACCCGCGGGTGCGGGATCTGGAGCCGGGGCCCACGCCCTTCGTCCACCGGGTGGCACTCGGTGCCGATGTCCATACCCCCGGCGGCGCGATGGCTGCCTACTCGGTGCACCTTGGCTTGCTCCCCTGGCGGAACTCGGCTCAGCTGGATTGCCTGCGCCGCTGGGTGACCGCGGGAAGCCGGGGAAGGTCAGCCGTCATCGGTGGGGACTTCAACGCCCATGAGCGCACGCGCCAGATCATGCGGGCGCAGAGCACCTGGCTCGACATCTTCCGCCACATCCATCCCTCTGCCGATGGGACGACGCATGAGTGGCGCTTGCCCTGGGGTGTGCGAGCTCTGCGGAGCCGGCTGGACTACCTCTTTCTCAAAGCAGAAGGGCAACGGTGGAAGGTCCTGGAGGCGCAGCACCTCGATGGCCCCACCGGGCCCCATTCTGACCACCGGGCGGTGTTGGCTCGACTGGCCCCGGCGGGCTAGCTCGAGGGCGCGGCTCACCGGCCGGGTATTCGTGCGCTTCCTAAACGCGTCGCGGACGGCCAGCGCCTGGCCGTCCGCCGTCCTTTCAGGATTTGAATTGGGACCTATGATGCCAGAAGCCTCTCGAGCGCGGCCTTCGACTCGGCTTCGATCTTGGCGTGCAGACTCCCGCCGTGCGAATCCATCGTCACCACGGCCGGAAAGTCCTTCACCTCGATCACCCACATCGCCTCGGGCACGCCGAACTCGAGCTTGTACACGCCGACGACGCGCTTCACCGTCTCGGCGATGAGCGTCGCCGCGCCCCCAATGGCGTGCAGGTAGACACAGGGGACCTCGGCGCAGGCAGCCAGCGTTTTCGGCCCCATCCCTCCCTTGCCGATCACCGCCTTGCAGTTGAAGTGGCGCATGACATCGCCCTGGTAGGGCTCTTCGCGATTGCTGGTCGTCGGCCCGGCGGCGACGAAGCGGTAGTTCTGGGTGTCCAGCCCGGCGACGACCGGGCCACAGTGGTAGATGGCGCTGCCCGCCAGCAGCGGCTTGATGGCCTCGTACACCTCCAGGTCATCGCCCTGTGGCTTGCGGGTCCGCTTGACGAAGGTGTCCACCATCCACTTGTGGGCGGCGTCGCGCCCAGTGAGCATCACGCCGGTGAGCAGGACGGGGTCACCCACCTTCAGGTCGTGGATGGCTTCGTCGCTGATAGGGATCATAAGCTCGCGCATGGCAGCCTCCGCTCACTCGATCACGACTTCGCCGTTGCGGACGGTCAGCCGGCGACGGCGGTCGGCCCAGCACATATAGGAGACGGTCACGAAGAAGCTGGCGGGCAGGCGATGCATGCCTCTGACTTTGACGCCCAACACCGTCGTCTTGCCCCCGAAGCCCATCGGCCCGATGCCCAATTCATTGGCCTCCTCGGCCAGGCGAGTCTCTAAGGCTGCCAGAGAGGGGTCGGGGTTGGTATCGTCCAGCTTGCGGAACAGCACCTCCTTAGACGTGTAGTAGGCTGACCCCCGGTCGCCGCCGATGGCCACGCCGATGACGCCCGGGGCGCAGCCGTACCCCTGGGCCTGGCAAACCGCGTCCAGGACGACCTTGCGCACGCCCGCCAGGTCCCGCCCAGCGCCCAACGCACTGTAGGGCAGCGAATACTGCGCCCCGCAGTTCTCGCAGCCGCCGCCCTTCAGCATCAGGTCGACGATGAGCGCATCGCCCTCAGTCTCCTCGAGGTGGATCGTCGGAAAGGCCGGGTCTCCCAGGTTGTTGCCACTGTTCTTCTCGGTGATGGCGTCCACCGCGTTGGGCCGCAGGTAGGCCTTGGCCGTGGCCTGAGCTACCGCCGCCCGAATCTGCTCTCGCAGAAGGCGGGTGCTCCACCCCTGGGGGTGCTGAACGTAAAAGATGGGCGTCCCCGTGTCCTGGCAGATGGGGGACGACTTCTCGCGGGCCAGGTCGACATTCTGCAGGATGCCGTCGAGGGCGCCCTGGGCAGCGGAGCCAGGCGCTTCACGGGCACGGGCTTGCCGCAGGGCTTTCTCGACGTCGGGGGAGAGATCCGTCGAGGTGCGACGGATCAGTTCGACGAAGTGCTCGGTCAGATCTTGCATGCTCTTCCTCCGGTGGGTCGGAAAGAACAGAGGGATCTCGCGGGCCTTGCCTCCCCATCATGAGCCGATTCGGACTCATCGGGGAGTGAAGAACGGCGGGTCCTCGGTCGCCAGCCGTCACCCTCCGGCATTCATGGTACACTGCCGACCAAAGTGGACCCGAAGTCACTCGCCACGCTCGAACTCCCCAAGATCCTCGATCGCCTCGCCGGCTACGCTGCCTTTTCGGCGTCCGCGGCGCTGGCCCGATCCCTCGCCCCGACGACCGATCTGGAGGAGGCACGTCGCCGCCTGGCGGAGACCACCGAGGCGCGCCTGATCCTCAGCTCCTCGGTCTGCGTCTATGGCGATACCTCGTC
>CAYQUY010000355.1:0-2805 GCA_964420755.1 uncultured Anaerolineaceae bacterium | reverse complement strand
CTTCGGGGATCACGGCGCGCAACGGGCTGATCCTCGGCACGCTGGTGGCGGCGCTTGCGCCTCTGGGTGATCTGGGGGAGAGCATGTTCAAGCGCGAGATCGGGGTGAAGGACTCGGGCAATCTGCTCCCTGGCCATGGGGGGGCTTTCGATCGTCTGGACTCCTGGATCTGGGGCGGAGTCCTGGGTTTCTACATCGCTTCGTTTCTGGTGTAGGTTGCCATCGAAAGGGGGAGGCTGCGGTGGGCCGGCGTCCTGCCGCCGCGGGCTCGATCGTTCAGCGCGCCGGCATGCCCCTCATGGAGAGATTTCGATGGCGTTGTCGCATTTGAGGGCGGGCAGGGGCGATGTATGCATCGCCCCTACTTGCGCCGGTTGGGTGCGCGTGCTATAATCCGCTCGCTTGAACCGGTTGTTATAGGCCAACCGCCCCCTTCATTCGGTCCAGATCAAGCTCTTGGCTTACCCTCGGACGCTTAGCAGCGGTTGCACGGTTTTGTGAGACCCTTTCTCCGGGCGCGAAGAGGCGCCGTCTGAAATCCTGAGTCCCCCAGGGGAGCATGTCCATGAACATCGTCCAGTTGGAAGCCATGACCCTTTCCGACCTGCGCGCCATGTCGAAGGATCTTCAGATCCAGAGCGCGGGTCGGCTCAAGAAAGAGGATCTGATACTGCGCATCATGCAGACCGATTCCGAGCGGCGCGGCCTGGAGCTGCGCGGCGGGATCCTGGAGATCATGAGCGAGGGCATGGGCTTCCTGCGGGCGGATCACTATCTCCCCGGCCCCAACGACATCTATGTCTCCCAGTCGCAGATCCGACGCTTCGGTTTGCGCACGGGGGATATGGTCATCGGCCAGATTCGGCCGCCGAAGGAGTCCGAGAAATACTTCGGCCTGCTGCGGGTGGAGTCGATCAACGGCCTCGACCCGGAAGAGGCCAAGTTCCGCCCGAAGTTCGAAGACCTGACCCCCATCTTCCCCTTGGAGCGCTTCGACCTCGAGACGGACCGCCACACGCTCTCGACGCGTCTGTTGAATCTGATTGCGCCCATCGGCAAGGGCCAACGCGGGCTGATCGTCTCGCCCCCTAAGGCCGGCAAGACGACGGTGCTCAAGGAAGTGGCCAATGCCATCTCCACCCAGTATCCGCAGGTGCACCTGATGGTGGCGCTGATCGGCGAGCGGCCGGAAGAGGTCACCGACATGGACCGGTCGGTGGATGCCGAGGTGATTGCCTCCACCTTCGACGAGCCAGTGGCCTCGCACGTGCGGGCAGCGGAGATGGCGCTGGAGAGAGCCAAGCGGCTGGTCGAGGTTCGCCGGGAAGTCGTCATCCTGATGGACTCTCTGACCCGCCTGGCCAGGGCCTACAACCTGATGGTTACGCCCTCCGGTCGCACGCTCTCGGGTGGGCTCGACCCGGTGGCGCTGTACCCGCCCAAGCGGTTCTTCGGCGCGGCCCGGAACATCGAAGAGGGCGGATCGCTGACGATCATCGCCACTTGCCTGGTCGACACCGGCTCGCGCATGGACGACGTCGTCTACGAGGAGTTCAAGGGAACTGGCAACATGGAGCTCCACCTGTCCCGCAAGCTGCAGGAGAGGCGCATCTTCCCCGCGTTCGACATCGAGCGCTCCTCGACCCGGCGTGAAGAGCTCCTGCTAGGACCGGACATCACCCCTCGGGTCTGGCTCATCCGGCGGATGTTCTCACACATGATCACCCCGCCGCCCAACGGCGCTGGCATGGAGATCACCAACGCTACCGAGGCGATCCTCCAGCGGCTGGCCCGCTCGGAAAACAACGTTGAGTTCCTCGAGACCCTGACGGAGGAGACTCTCTAGCCGTGCCCGTCTCTGGCTGGCGGGGACGAGGTCGGCTCGTTCGGGCTTTTCCGCTGTTGCTGGCCGCGGTTGGCGTGGTGGCGGCCTGCTGGGCCGCTTACCTCAACCTGAGTGGGGTTGCCGGTGTGGCCCCCGAGCGCAACCCCGGGTCAGGCGAAAGCGCCTCCTCCGGGGCGACGCCATTTCCCGTCCAGCCGATGGAGGTGGCGCTTCCAGGGTTCGTCGCCTCCGCGCCCGGCGCCCTCACCCGGCTGGCCGATCTCCACACGACCATCCTGCATCGATCTCGGGTAGACGTTCAGGTCTACACGGTGCAACCCGGAGACTCCGTCTTCGCGATCGCGGGAGCGTTTGGCCTCGAGCCAGAGACCATCCTGTGGGGGAACTACGAGGTCCTCAACGACGATCCACATCTGTTGCGGCCAGGGCAGGGGCTGAACATCCTACCGGTGGATGGCACGTACTACGAGTGGCAGGCAGGCGACACCCTGGAAGGGGTTGCCGGCCAGTTTGGGGTGGACCCTCAGGAGATCGTGGATTGGCCCGGCAACGGCATCGATCCGGTGGATCCTCAGATTGAGCCGGGAAAGTGGCTGATCATCCCGGGCGGACGGCGGCCTTTCCGGACGTGGGTCGTCCCGACAATAGCCCGAGGACGGGCTGGCGTCGGGTCGGCGCTGGGCTCCGGCGCCTGCAGCGGGGACTACTCCGGCGGGGCGGTGGGGACGGGAGGCTTCATCTGGCCGACGGCCAATCACACCATCTCGGGCAACGATTACTGGTCCGGTCATCTGGCGATTGACATCGCCGCCGGCCTTGGCACCCCCGTTTGGGCTGCCGATACCGGCGTGGTCGTTTTCGCCGGTGGCTCCTCGGTCGGCTACGGCAACATGGTGATGATTGACCACGGCAACGGCTGGGAGACGCTCTACGCGCACCTGAGCCAGGTGAACGTGGGC
>CAYQUY010000354.1:0-2813 GCA_964420755.1 uncultured Anaerolineaceae bacterium | reverse complement strand
ACCTGATGGAGATGATACAGGAGAATGACGTGCGTGAAGCCTTCGAGATCCTTAAGGCCCTCCGCGAACTGAGGAAACACCTCGGCCGTGCTCGGCGCGCTGGCTTCGCCAGTCGGTTGGATGGGCATGTCTTCCAAGTCGGTGAAAGGACTGTGGATGATCCCGATGGGATGATAGGTGACTTCCATTGGAAAGCTTCTCCGAGAACCTACGCTATGCAGACCGTCAAGGGCGCGTGAGGTCAACCGATCAGTCCGGACCGCCCGAGCTCAGGGCGAGTCCGCCAAGGAGGCCGACGGCAACACGCTCAACGCCGTCTTAGCAGTCAGCCGGTACGACGGCTGGTACAGGCTATTGTACGCCGGGGAATGATGGACGGCTGGATACCCTTGAGCCTCGAGCCAGACTGAAAACGCCGATACAGAGGCGAGACCGAACCCGGGCCATCTGCCCTCCGAGCACAGGCCGCAGAACGTATTCCAGGCAGATCGGAGTTCCTCAACGTCCCCCCACTGCTGCCCGCTTGCTGACAGACAGGCTCCGATGAGGGACTCCAGGTCGCCCTTCCCCGACTTGAAGGGACGCAGGTTGATGCGCAGCAACAAACCGTCAGGCCGGACGCGTTCAAGGAGCCGCCCTGCCTGGTGAGCATCTAGGGAATCGAACTCAGCCAGCAACCGCTTCCTGAACGTGCTCTCGTCAACAACAGCGTGCCCGGGTCCCAGCACTCCCTGGTAGAGAAGCTTGTACACATCGCACGGCTCCATCGAAGGATACCAGCGGAGGTGCTGGTCAATGAGACCGATGAGTCCGTCCGTATCGTGCCAGATGCTATTCATGGATGCCGTCACGGCAGCCATCCTGGACGGGGCAAGGATCACCAGTCTGGATCCCCATCACCGCGTTGTCTTCTCTTTGCTCATTACGAGAAGTCTCACCCCCTCCACCTGCGGGAAGATCGCACCCTGCCCGATCGTGCGGATCGCTGCCTCTTCATCAACCACCTGGGTCCCAGAGAGGATCACAACGCCGTGGTCGAAGAGGACGGGTGAGAGCGGCGTACTTGGCCCCAAGACCATCACGAAGGAGTCCGGGCGGCACAGGGCGAGCAGGCCCTCCAGGCTGTGGTTGATCAGCGCCGTCCCGGTGATGGCAACGACATCGGCCCGGGGGATGAGATCGGCTGCAGCCTCAGCCGGATGCTCGCCCTCAATCGGGCGCCGCTCAATCACCCACAGTTCCTTTGTCAACGGTCGAAGCTCCGGAATGAACGGGAAGTGCCCGACGAGCGCCACGACGCGGCCTCGCCCGCGCTGTGCTAGCACGTCTCTGGCGTTGCTCTCCAAGACGTGCCCCTGCTCGATATCGATCAAGGAGTTGATGGCTGCGACGCCAATGCACGCCTCGAGCGGGCTATCCGAGCGTGCTAGCTCAGCCAACTGGAGGGCCGTCTTCAGGTGCAGCCGTCCTACGTCGCGCACCCGCTCGTGCCCATGCGGCTCTTCCCCCGTAATGGTGGAGGCGAGGCCGCAACGCCGGCTGCACACGGCTGTCCAGTGAGCACCCACCAGGACCGAGCGCACTGGCGCATCCGGGCCGAGGCTCGCCAGCAGGTCATCGAGAAGGCTCATCTTGCCCTGCCTCCGCAGACCGAGTCACCCGTGCCGCCTGTTCGAGCAGCACCCCGCGCATAGGGTCGCAGCCATGAACAACCTTGCATCGGTCGTCTGACAGAACACATCCCGCGCCCGGCGCCAACTGATGACGACCGGTCGATTGCGCAGTGCGACGATGTGCCGGGAGGCTATCGCTTGCGGCCGCCCGATGAGGCTAGCGACATCGCCCGCCGTCGTTCATCCCGCGGAAGGTGGGCGATCCCGATCCGCGTCGCGCCGCCGATGCGCCGGCACGGATGAACCCGCATTCCGCAGATCGACCGGTAAGCGAGGTCACGCCCCCCAGCCCAGCACTCGTGCCAGCTGGTAGACGATGACAGCGACCCCAAGCGAGATCACCAGCAGGATGCCCACACTGAAGGCAGGCCACTTCCAGGTGCCGGTCTCGTGTCTGATGGCCGCGACCGTCGCTGCGCAGGGAATGAAAGTCATCTCCACGACCAGGAATGCCAGCCCCGCCGCCGGGGTGAGGGTCCTGGCAACCAGCTCACCCAGGCCAGCAGTCGCCTCGCTGCCATACAGAACACCCAGAGACGCAATCGTGTTCTCCTTGGCGACGAAGCTGGACAGCAAAGCGACGATCAGGCGCCAGTCTCCCAACCCCAACAAACGCCCGGCCGGCTCCAGCCAGCGTCCGAACCTGGCTAGCAGGCTTCCCTCGACCTCGCCGCCAGGCACGTGGGAGAGCAGCCAGACGGTGGCCGAGGCGAGCAAGATGATCGTGCCGGCCTTCCTGACGAATGCCCAGCAGTTGTACCAGACGTAGAGGCCGATGGTCCGGGCGTTGGGGAGGTGGTAGAGCGGCATTTCCATGATGAAGGCTGGAAGCTCGCCTCTGAACAGCCCCCGATTGATGAGCATGCCGATCAGAAACAGCAGGACGACATTGCCGGCCATCAGTCCCCAGGTGACGAACGCCGCGTTCGCGCCAAAGAAGGCAGGAGCCAGAAAGGCGATCACCGCCATGCGCCCCGTGCATGGCACGAGCGGCGTGAGCAGGACGGTCAACAACCGGGCGCGTCGATCCTCGACAATGCGCGCCCCCATCACGCCCGGGACGTTGCACCCAAAGCCGATAAACAACGGCAGACAGGAGCGGCCGTGGTGGCGCCGTGTCTACCGTGCTCGACAATGGCC
>CAYQUY010000353.1:0-2827 GCA_964420755.1 uncultured Anaerolineaceae bacterium | reverse complement strand
GATGAGATCGATCCGCGCCTTCGCTCCCGGATGCTGGACGTCCGGTTGTGTTCGATCCACGCCATCACCGCCCCTGCCTTTCGCGGCGGCCGCTCGCGCCGCAAGTCCGGCAGCTGAGCTCGCAGCCTTCCACCAGCTTGGAGCCGGGACCGATAACGCGGACGAGGGGAACCTTCGTCGGTTGGGGACGACCAGAAGGGCCCTGCCCCTCGGGACGGCCCAAACGGGCAGCCCGCGAGCGCGTTTCGCTCGCCCCCTTCGCCTCCGCATGGTAGAATACCGCGCCCGATGCCCCCATCGTCTAGAGGACCAGGACGCGGCCCTTTCAAGGCCTAAACCGGGGTTCGAATCCCCGTGGGGGCACTGCCGAGGAATCCTCTAGGCCCCGCGATCGGGGCGGTCGGGTTCCCGACTGACCCAGCTCTCTCCTGAACAAGCGCGGCGCGCCACAGGCAAGAACTCGGCCCGGCCTGACCGTTCCGTCCGCAATCCCCGTGGAACGTCCCTCCGCATATTCGCGGTTGCGACGGCGTTAATCAAGACCAGGTGAACCCATGCCCGAAGCCCAGAGCGTCGCCCACCGCAGCGAGATCCCGGTCGAGTTCACTTGGGATCTGACCACAATCTACCCCGACGACGCGGCCTGGCAGCAGGCAATCGCCGAACTTGAGGCGCTCTTGCCGGATATCGTCGCTCTCCATGGCAAGGTCGGAGAGGACGCCGCCAGCCTGCTGCATACCCTTCAACTGCGCGATCGGGTCAACAAAGAACTCGAGCAGATCCACGTCTATGCCATCCAGCGCAAAGACTCGGACAGCAGCGATCCCGCGGCGCAGGCTCTGACCGAACGGTCCGGCGCCCTCGTTGCACGGGTCCAGGCGGCACTGGCCTTCATCGAGCCCGAGGTTCTCGGGCTGCCCGATGACACCGTTCGCGCCTGGCTCAAGCAGGAGCCCGGTCTGGCGATCTACCGGTTTGCCCTGGAGGAGATCGCACGGCAGCGCCCCCACGTGCGCTCGGCCGAGGTCGAGAATGCAGCGGCGCTCTACCTGGACGTCACCCGCGCCCCGCGCGAGATCTTCGGCATGCTCACGGACGTAGACCTGAGCTTCCCTCCGATCCAGGACGACAAGGGACAGTCCATCACCCTTTCCCACGGCCGCTACCGGAAGTACATGGAAAGCCCAGACCGCCGGGTCCGGCGCGACACGTTCCAGGCCTACTACGGCTCATACCAGAGCGTGGGCAACACGCTCGGCACCACACTGGCCGCCGCCCTGCGCACTCACGTGGTCAACGCTCGCATCCACAACTACAACACGACGCTGGAGGCATCCCTCAAGCCCAACGACATCCCCGTCGAGGTCTACACCAACCTGCTCTCCACGGTGGAAGCCAACCTGCACCGCCATCACCGATACATGTCTGTGCGCAAGCGGATGATGGGGCTGGACGAGCTGCACGTCTACGACCTGTACGCGCCGCTGATCCCTGAGGCCGACATCAGCGTTCCCTTCCCAGAAGCCCGACAGACAGTCCTGGAGGCCCTCGCCCGCCTCGGATCCACCTACGGTGAGGCGTTGGAGCAGGCGTTCAGCCGCCGCTGGATCGACGTTTACGAGAATCGGGGCAAGCGCAGCGGCGCCTACAGCGGCGGCGCGTACGCCACCGCCCCCTTCATCCTGCTCAACTACCAGGACCGCCTCGAGGACATGTACACTCTGATCCACGAGCTGGGTCATTCGATGCACTCCTACTTCACTCGCCGCACCCGACCTTTCATATACGGCGGCTACACGAGCTTCCTGGCTGAGGTCGCCTCGACCCTCAACGAGGCACTGCTCACCGCCCACCTGCTGAAGACCCGGCCCGAGGTTCCCCTGCGCAAACGCTTGATCGTCCAGCAACTGGAGGACATCCGAACCACGATCATCCGGCAGACGATGTTCGCCCGGTTCGAGCTCGACATCCACCAGGCGACCGAGGCCGGCGAGCCCCTGACAACGGATAACCTCAGCCAGCGCTACGGTGACCTGGTGGCCCGGTACATGGGGCCCGAGGTGGTCCTCGATAAGGACATCGCCCTGGAGTGGGCGCGCATCCCCCACTTCTATTACAACTACTACGTGTATCAGTACGCCACAGGCCTGTCAGCTGCCATCGCCTTGAGCAAGCGAATCCTCGACGAGGGTCAGCCGGCCGTCGATCGCTACCTGGAGTTCCTGAGCTCCGGCTCCTCGGCGCCGTCCATCGAGTTGCTGCGACGGGCCGGCGTGGATATGACGACGCCCGAGCCCGTCCGGCAAGCGATGGAGAGGATCGACGAGTTGCTCAACGAACTCGAAGCCCTGTCCTGACTGGGTCACTTCCGAAGTTGGCCGCGCGGTCTTGATTCCGCCCGACTCGGCTGCCCAACTGCGGCCCATGTCAGGTGTTCCTCACGTCGCCTGCGAGCGATCCCCAATATCTGCCGCACGCGTCCGTCCACGGGACAGCGGTGGCGGTCTGGGTGTGGCCCTAAAGTCATGCAGCCGCGGCTTCCATGACGATATAGAATGACGTGGGAAGACCCGACCCAAGCCACTGGATCTGGTCTTCGCATCGACTCTTGGGGCGGCAGGTTTCCGTTGAGACCTTCGATCTTGCTCATCGACGACGAGCCGGACTTCTGTTCGGCCCTTCACGACATCCTCGAAGCCGAAGGCTTTGACGTGCACGCCGCGCCAAACGTGCACCGGGCAATGTCGATCCTGGAACGCCTGACCCCAGACCTCATCCTGACAGACGTGATGATGCCGGGCGTGGACGGCCTGGCTTTCCTGCGCCG
>CAYQUY010000352.1:0-2869 GCA_964420755.1 uncultured Anaerolineaceae bacterium | reverse complement strand
TGAACAAGTGCCCGCGGTCGAGTTCTAGTCCGTCCATGGCGTCCAAGGTCGAGTTCAGCCTCAGCGCCAGTCCCAACAGGCCCAGGTAGCCCAGATCGTTCGCCGCCAGGCAGGAGAGCAGCAGGAACCCGATGTTCGTCGGGGAAGTATGGTGCGCCGCCTGGCCGCGGGGCGATTCCTGGAAGTGATCGGGGGGGAGCCAGTGGTCATCCGGCCCAACGAAGCGTTCAAAGAAGAGCCATGTGCGCCGGGCGATGCTGTGCAGCTGCTGTTGTCCAGCAGGCGTGGGGGCCCTCTCGCGATAGCGGACGGGGCGGCTGGTCCATTGGGCGATTTGCGGCGATACCAGCCAGGCGACCAAGAACGGGCCGGCGGGAACCACAAGCGAAGGTCGGAGCCATGCGACAAGGACCCCGAGGGCAACTGCCAGGATCGGCGCAACGGCCATTCGTCTCCAGGCGAGTGTCGTCGGCACGCGCCGGCTGAAGAGACGGGCGATGCTTGCTGCAGGGATCCATTGCAGCAGGCGCTTGCGGGTGAAAGCCAGGCGGACGACCGTCCTACCGATCGCGTCCAGGGCCAGCACCCCCTCGTAGGGCAGGAAGGTCAGGGCCAGCAACCAGCGGGCCAGGTCCATCCATAGGGGACGAAGGCTATCCAGCGAGAAAGCAACTGGCCGGCGAAGCGGAACCCCAAGGGCCATTCCGGCCAGAAGGGGGGCCCCCTGCGCAAGCACGCTGAGGACGGTCCAGATCAGCGGCGGCCCCGGAAGCCAGAACCAGCCGAGGACCAGGAGTGCCAGCGAGAAAGGCGCCAACAGACTCCGGCGCAGGTTGTCCAGTATCTTCCAACGATCGAGAACCGACAGGTCATTGGGGATTGTGCCCCCCGCCTCGGTGGGCACCCGAGGCAGCAGCCAGGGCAGGAGTTGCCAATCGCCTCGCGTCCAGCGATGCCAGCGCTGGGCGTAGGCCAGATAGTGAGCCGGGAAGTCCTCGAGGAGGACCACGTCCGTCACGAGGCTGGCACGACCCAAGAGGCCCTCGAACAGGTCGTGGCTGAGCAAGGCGTTCTCGGGAACGCGACCCGCCAGGCTCCGCCGAAAGGCGGCGAAGTCGATGATGCCCTTCCCGACGTAGCTGCCCTCCCCGAAGAGATCCTGGTACAGATCGGAGACGGCCTGCGTGTAAAGGTCCAGGCCTCGATCGCCGGCGAAAAGCCTCGAAAAGAACGTTCTGTTGACGCTGGTTGGCTTGACCCGGACGCGCGGCTGAAGCAGCGTGTAACCGGCGACCAGGGCGTCGCTCCGCGGATCGAATTCGGCTTGATTCAATGGATGGGCGAGAGTCGCGATCAGACGCCGCGCCCCGCCGCGCGTCAAGGCCGAGTCAGCGTCGAGGGTGATCACAAAGCGAATCTCGGGCAGTGGCTCGTCGAAGTCAGCCAGGATGTACGACGAGGTCGTCTCGCCGGCCAGCAGTGCGCTGAGCTCCACCAGCTTGCCTCGCTTGCGCTCCCATCCCATCCACGCCCCTTCACGGGGATTCCACACCCGCGCCCGGTGGAAGAGATGAAAGGGATTCCGCCGACCACGCCCGTGCTTCTGATTGAGCAGGCGAACACCCTCTCGAGCCTGTGTCAGCAGGGCCTCGTCCCCCGGCATGTGCTCTCGGGGAGCGTCGCTGAAGTCGGTCAGCAGGGCGAAGTGCAGGTTCTCATCGACGGTGCTCAGGTAATGCTGCTCGAGCTGTCGAAGAAGGGCGCTGACGTCCTCGGCGCTGGTCAACATGGCCGGGATGGCGACCAGCGTGCTGCAGTCGGGTGGTATCCCCTGATTGAACTCCATCTTGGGCATGAGGCGAGGAGGTACAAGACGCGAGATGATCGCATGCACCAGGCTGACCGCCACCGTAGCGGCCGGCACGAGGGCGACTAGTGCGGCGACGACGATCTGCAAGGGGCTTCCGCCGCCGGCCAACACCAGAGCAGCGGGGCCAAGCAGGACCAGCACCGAGAGCTCGGCGATGCCCCCCAGGTAGACCAACAGGGCATGGTCCTCGAGCCAGCGGCGGATGCGCGTTCTGACCGAGGGCGAGTAACCCAGCCGACTCTCCAGCAGCGCCCGCCCCTGATCCAGCAGGTAGAAGCCAACATGGGCGGCGAGGTTCGAGAATGCGGTTGCTTCGCGGCCTTCTGGGGCACCCCCTTGTCCGATCAGGGGCCCGGCCGGCTTCCGGCGTCTCCGAATCCGGCTGGTTGACCACTGGTGCGATATCGGCTTTTGCGTGGCCGTCGCCATGCGCCCCTCAGAACGCAGTCGGCTGGCCTCGGCCGCGAGGTCGACGGCATGCTGGGCAAGTGCCTCCTCCGATACGCCGGTAGACCACGCCAGATGTTCAACGACCTTCCGGTAGCGATCGCGCGTCTCGAAGTCCATGCGAGCGTAGACCTGGGCTGGATCCCGCCGCAGGATTTGCTCGACGCGGCTGACGCTCTCGAACAGGCTCTTCCAGTCCTGGACGTCCAGCGCGCGCAGGTCGAGGACGCTGCTGGCAACGATCGACCGGCTACCCTTTGCCTGATCTTGCGAGGGAAGGGTCGAAGCAGCAGGCCCAGAGGAAGCCGGTTCGAATGTGGTGCCGATGGCTTGGGTGAGGCGCTCCAAGGTCGCCAGACGCAGCATCGTGGGCAATGCCCAGAGCTCCCCCATCGTCAATGGGGTCACCGTCTGGTAGGCCGCCACAAAGACGCGGACTGCCTCGGGATCGAGGTGAATCTCGCAAGCGGAGGTCAGCCCATGGGCCAGGGAGTAGATGCGAGGCAGCGCGCTGGGCGGACGAGCACCGCGACCTGCTGCCGGTGGACAGAA
>CAYQUY010000351.1:0-2892 GCA_964420755.1 uncultured Anaerolineaceae bacterium | reverse complement strand
CCGAAGTCCCATTCGGCGAGCCCCCCGTTCGGGCTGCGCCCTTGGCGCGCCGGCCCGAACGGGGGGCGGGTTTCGCCCGCGCGCGACGGCCGGCGAGGACGCCGGCCTGCGCACAGGCCCGTATGCTATAATGAATGAACCTTGATTCGTCCGAATTCTGCGGAGCCAGGCCCTTTGCTGTCTACCCCTGCCCAGATCGAACACCTGCTCGAAACGCTTCTCCCAACCGCGGAGAAGCCCGGCCGCTACACCGGCGGAGAACTCAACCAGGTCGTCAAGGACTGGGACGACACGAGCTTCCGCGTCCTGCTCGCCTTCCCAGACATCTATGACCTTGGCATGTCGAATCTGGGGCTGGCGATCCTGTATGACGTGGTTAATCGGCAGCCGGACATGTTGGCCGAGCGAGCCTACTCCCCTTGGCCCGACGTGGAAGCCGCCATGCGGGCAGGCGGCCTCCCCCTCTACTCGCTCGAGACGAAGCATCCCGCCGCCGCCTTCGACATCCTGGGCATCTCCCTGCCCTACGAATCCCTGTACACCAACGCCCTCAACCTGCTTGACCTGGCAGGCATTCCGCTCCTGTCGACTGAGCGAGGAAATGGCGATCCGCTGATCCTCGCTGGCGGCCACGCGGCCTTCAATCCGGAGCCGATGGCCGACTTCGTCGACGCCTTCGCCATCGGCGAGGGAGAGGAGCTCATCCTGGACATCGCCCGCTCCGTTCGCGAGGCGAAGGCTGCGGGCAGGACCCGCGCTGAGTTGCTGCGCGCTCTGGCCACGATCGAGGGGGTCTACGTCCCCTCGCTCTACCGGGTGGACTACAACGAAGACGGAACCGTTGCCGAGATCGAGGCGATCGCGGCCGAGGCTCGCCTGCCGGTCACGAAGCGGATCGTCCCAACGCTCCCGCCTCCGCCCACGCGGCTCATCGTTCCGTACATCGATGTTGCCCATGACCGTGTCGGGGTGGAGATCGCCCGTGGCTGCACCCGAGGCTGCCGCTTCTGCCAGGCCGGCATGGTCACCCGCCCCGTTCGACAGCGGCCGGTCCCAGAGATCCTGCAAGCCGTCGAGGAGTCCCTGGCGCAGACCGGCTACGAGGAGGTGGCGCTCCTCTCTCTCTCCTCATCCGACTACGACGACATCCTGGAGCTGGTGCAGGCCATCCGCCAGCGGTTTGCCGGAAGGCATCTGAACCTCTCGCTGCCCTCGCTTCGGATCGATTCCTTCTCCGTGGAGCTGATGGACCAGCTCGAAGGAGAAGCCCGGCGGGGTGGCTTCACGCTGGCGCCCGAAGCCGCCGGCGAGCGAATGCGCCAGACGATCAACAAGCCAGTATCGACGGATCAGGTTCTGGAGACCACGCGCGAGGTCTACGCCCACGGGTGGCACACGGTCAAACTCTACTTCATGATTGGCCACCCATCCGAAACGCTTGAGGACGTCCAAGCCATCGCCGACCTGTGTATCGCCGTGCTGCGTCAAGGGCGGGAGGTGCTTGGGAAGCGGGCCTCCGTCCACGCCGGCGTCAGCACGTTCATCCCCAAGCCGCATACGCCCTTCCAGTGGCTCCCGTGCGACACGTTGGAGCAGATCGAGGCCAAGCTGACGCTTCTGAAACGCGCCCTGCGAGGGCCCGGCCTCAAGCTGAGTTGGACGGATCCAAAGGAGACGATGCTCGAGGCCTGGCTCTCGCGCGGGGACCGCCGCCTGGGCGCTGTCGTCCTCGAGGCCTGGCGCCGCGGCGCGAAGTTCGACGCCTGGCAGGAGCACTTCCGCTTTGACGCCTGGCAGGAGGCATTCGCCAGCGCCGGGCTCGATCCGGCTTTCTACACTCACCGCACACGGAGCCTGGATGAGATCCTGCCGTGGGAGGCCGTGAGCGCGGGGCTGCGCAAGGAGTTCCTGGCCGAGGACTACCGCTGGAGCCTGGAGGGAAGGCTTCGCGCTGATTGCCGGGACGACTGCTACGCCTGCGGGATCCTCCCGCGTTTCGCCGCGCTGCGTCGCCAGCTTCCGGCCGAGGCCTGGAAGTGCCCGGAGGTGCGGAAACCGGCGGCGCCCACCACAGAGAATCTGCCTCCGAGCCGCTGACATGGCCGGTTCCGCGCCCTTCCGCTACCGCCTGACCTTCGGCAAGACAGTGGCGATGCGATTCACCGGCCACCTCGACTTGCAGAGGACGCTCGAGCGCGCCCTCCGCCGTGCCCGCCTGCCCCTCGGCTATACGCAGGGGTACAACCCCCACCCGCGCCTCAACCTCGGCGTCCCGTTGCCTCTCGGATGCACCAGCGAGGCGGATCTGGTCGACATCTGGTTGGAAACGGAGTTGCTGCCCGGTGACATCCGGAGCCGCCTCCAGGAGACATGCCCACCGGGGCTGCGCCTGTCGAGCGTCGAGCGCGTGGAGGCCGGCACCCCGGCACTCCAGGCTATCATCCTGTCCTCTGACTACATAATGAGGCTCCAACTGGCGGAATCCCCGCCAGACCTGGGGAAGCGGCTACAAGCGCTCCTGGAGGCCCCTACGCTGCCCAGACAGAGGAGGGGGCGGTCCTATGACCTGAGGCCCCTGATCGAGCGCCTGGAAGCCACCTGGAGAGGCGATGGGGTGGAACTGGCGGCTCGCCTAGCCGCCAGGGAGGGCGCGACGGGCCGGCCGGAGGAGGTTCTCCTGGCGCTCGGCATCGACCCAAGCCGGGCGCGCATCCACCGCGTGCGGCTCGTGCTCCGATCCGCCGCCTAGTGTCGCGCTTGCCAGGTCCGTAGAGAGTCTATCGCTCTACTTCCCCACTTGGTGCGGGTACCGGTGAGGTCGTCGGCCGCCACGCCGTTCGGCTGTGCGCCCTGGCGCTGCCCTCGCGTGCGTCCGAGAGCCCTCCCGCCCTC
>CAYQUY010000350.1:0-2913 GCA_964420755.1 uncultured Anaerolineaceae bacterium | reverse complement strand
TTGAGGAGCGCGGTCACACGCCGTCTTTTCGCCCCCTTTCCCTGCTAGAATACGATCATCCTGTGCTCCCTCGTTTCCCCTGGGTGAGCGACCATGGTCGAGAGCAACACGCTTGTGATCTTCGGCGCCTCTGGCGACCTGGCCCGGCGCAAGCTCGTCCCTGCCCTCTTCAGTCTCCATCTGAAGGGCCGCTTGCCGGCCGGATTCCGCCTGCTCGGTTTCTCCCGCACTCAGCACACCGACGAGACTTTCCGCCAGGCGCTGGAAGCCGAGATCAGCAGCCAAGCCGTCGATCCAGCCGCCTGGCGAGCTTTCTCCGAGCAGCTGGGGTACATGACGGGAGATCCAACCAACGACCGCGACCTCTCCCGGATGGACGCCAAGCTCAAGCAGGCTGAGTCGGACGATGGCGCCAATCGCCTGTACTACCTGGCAACGCCGCCCCAGGTATACCCAGGCCTGATCGCCGGCCTCGGCCGACAGGGGATGGTGGATCAGGCCCGAGGCTGGCGCCGGGTGGTCATCGAGAAGCCATTTGGCCGCGACCTGCCTTCGGCCCAGGCCCTGAACCGGGAAATCCATCAGACCCTGAGTGAAGGCCAGATCTACTGCATCGACCACTACCTGGGCAAGGAGACGGTCCAGAACGTCCTGGTCTTCCGCTTTGCCAACAGCATCTTCGAACCGATCTGGAACCGCAACTACATCGATCATGTGCAGATCACGATGGCCGAATCCCTGGGCGTCGAGCACCGCGGCTCGTTCTACGACTCGGTGGGCATCTTGCGAGATATCTTCCAGAACCATCTGATGCAGCTTCTGGCTCTGGTGGCAATCGAGCCGCCCGCTTCGTTCGTGGCCGACGCACTGCGCAACGAGAAGGCGGAGCTGATGAGCGCCATCCGGCCCATTCGGCCCGAGGAGGTCCACTTACACACGGTTCGGGGACAGTATCGGGGCTACCTGCAGGAGCCGGGCGTGGCGCCGGATTCCCAGACGGCCACCTACGCAGCCGTACGGTTCTATGTCGACAACTGGCGCTGGCAGGGGGTTCCCTTCTACCTGCGGTCGGGCAAGCGCCTGGCGGCCAAGACGACAGATATCTTCATCCAGTTCAAGTCGGTGCCGCACGTGATGTTCCCGCTGCCCATCAGTCGGGAGATCCGGCCCAACTCGATCTCCCTGTGCCTGCAGCCGGATGAGGGCATCCACCTGCGCTTCGAGGTCAAGGTGCCCGACACGGTGGCGGACATGCGCTCCGTCGACATGGACTTCCACTATGCCGAAGACTTCGGCCCGAGCGCCATCCCCGAGGCCTATGAACGTCTGCTGCTGGACGCCCTCAACGGCGACGCTTCGCTGTTCAATCGCGCCGATTCCATCGAGCTGGCCTGGGCCTTGATCGATCCCATCCTCCAAGGCTGGGAAACACCGCTCGCGCCACCGCTTGAAACGTACGAGCCGGGCTGCTGGGGTCCCCCCAGCGCCGCCGCCTTTCTGGCCCGAGAAGGACGGACCTGGACGCTGGGCTGCGGCGGACATGAGGTCTTCTAGCGGTTTCGCCGATGCCCCTGAGTAACCTGCGGCAATCCATCCCCCTTGCCTTGGCCTTCCTCTGCAGGACCCGGCTCTTGACCAAGCGCCTGGGCCTCCGCTGGCCCACCCTCCTGATGGACTACCCCAACATGCGCGCCGGTCTCCTGGCTATGAGCACATTCGGGCTGGCCTCGTGTTCCCCAGTCGATTGGCTTCATTGCAGGCTTTGCCGCTGGCAGTTGCGGAGATGACAATGGAGGAGCAGAGCGCGCTGGTCATCCCTTCCCCTCCCGACGTTCAGCTCTTCGCTGCCCGCCTCCAGTCGACCGTCGGCGAGAATGTGATCCCCGCACACATCACATTGCTGTTGCCTTTCGCCCCGCCTGCGAGGCTGGATGGAGCCCTCGAACGCCTGGCAGATGTCTGTCGTGAGCTCAACCCATTCGAGATTACCCTCGATCGCTACGGCTGCTTCCCCACCACCGTATTCCTTGAGCCCTCCGACCCCACACCTATCCTGCACCTGTTTCGTCGTCTGACCGCTGCCTTCCCGGAGTACCCGCCTTACGCCGGGGAGTTCGGAGCGGAGCTGCGCCCTCACCTGACCCTCGTCCACTCAGACGACCCGGCGGCGATCCAGCGCCTCGTGCTTCCTCCGGTTCCATCCTTCACCTTCAAGGCAGACCACCTCGACGTCTACGTCGGAGTGTCTGAGGCCTGGGCTTCCTGGACTCCGCGGGCCACCATTCCCCTCGGGACGCAGACGTGAGCGCTCGAACCGGAGAGGACAAGGCGCGCTTTGTCCGTCGCATCTTCGGCCGGATCGCCCGGCGCTACGATCTGCTCAACCGGCTAATGACCTTCGGCCAGGACGCCCGCTGGCGCCGCGAGGTCATACGGCGAGCCAGCCCCGGGCCAGGCGCGCGCCTGCTCGATCTGGGCGCCGGCACTGGTGACCTAGCGCTGGAAGCTGAGCGCCAGGCTCCCTTGGCCCGCCCCGTCGCCGCCGATTTCACCTACCAGATGCTCGCGGTCGGTAAGCAGCGCCCGGGAGGCGCCCGCCTCCCCTGGCTGATCGCCGATGCCATGCGCTTGCCGTTTGCCAGCGAAACGTTCGACGTCATCGTTTCGGGATTCCTCCTGCGCAACGTCACCGACCTGCAGGCTGTTCTCAGCGAGGAGTGCCGCCTCCTGAAGAGCGGCGGCCGGATCCTTTCCCTCGACACCTCCCCGCCTCAACCCGGTCCGCTGCGCCCCTTCCTTGAATTCCACCTGCATCACGTGATCCCGCTGCTCGGCCGCCTGGTGGCGGGCGACGCCGAGGCGTACAATTACTTGCCCACCTCCACCGAGCAATTCCTGCCGGCAGAAGCCCTC
>CAYQUY010000349.1:0-2949 GCA_964420755.1 uncultured Anaerolineaceae bacterium | reverse complement strand
CACCTCAGGCAACCGCAGGTGGTCGATCAGCAAGTGATCCGGGGAGAGCCGAAGATCAGCCAGGGCGCGTTCCATGGCCAGCCGACTGGCGCCCAGCGGCCCCAACCGATCCACTTCTTCGGGAGTGGCCTGTCCCAGCCCCACGGCCGCGGCGAATCTTCGGATCTCCTCTGCCCAGCGCGCTCTCTGTCTGGGCGTCATCTGCTTGGAGTCGCGCACCCCAGCCAGCAGCCGACCGATCTCCGGCTGGTCGCCTGGCAACACGACCGCGCCGGCGAGGAGAGGGCCAGCCCAGGCTCCCCGGCCAGCCTCATCCAGACCCGCCAGGCAGGCCACCCCCGCGTTCCAGAGTTGCCGCTCGAGCACCAGGTCTGGCCACGACCGCATGACCATTGTCAGTCCTGGGGCTGGTAGAGGCCCAGCCGCCAGTTGCGCCGGATCCGGAACAGGTCCATCAACATCCCCCATGAATCCTCGAGAGGCCGGACGCGGCTGCCAGGGCCGTAGTACCAGTCGATCGGCACCTCGACCAGGCTGTAGCCCCGCTTGCGGGCGATAAACAGGAGCTCGACGTCGAAGGCCCATCCCCCCAGGCGCTGGACACGACACAGGTCCTCGGCCACAGATCCTCGCAGGCACTTGAAACCGCACTGCGTATCCTCAACCCCTGGAACAGCCAACAGGCGCACCAGCCAGTTGAAGACCCGGCCAATCCAGTGGCGATAGGTTGGCTCGCGGTGGCGCACTGCACCCGGCGCCTCCCGTGAACCGATGGCGACATCAACACCCACCAAAGCCGGCGGGAGGAATCGGTGGATCTGCTCGATGGGCATCGAGAGGTCCGCGTCGCAGATGAAGCGGTATTCCCCTTCCGCCGCAAGCACCCCCGCTCGGACCGCCAGCCCTTTGCCCCGACGGGGCTCCTGCAGCAGGCGCAGGTTGGCAGGATGCGGAGCGAGATCCCGGACAATGGCCGCGGTTCCGTCGGTGCTGCCGTTGTCCACGACCAGGATCTCAACCCGATAGGCCTGACCCGCGGCGAAAGCCAGCACCTGAGGCAGGCTCTGGGGTAGGCGGTCTGCTTCATTGAAGGCCGGAATCACGATCGAGAGGAATGGTGGCAAGGAAGTTCCTGTGGCCCGAACAATACCGTCTTCTCTGGGAAGGATGCCTTGCGCCCTCGAGGTTCCCGAGGCGGGCGCCTCTGTCCTGGCGACCAGTCTCAGTACATAAGGATTGAAATCAAGAAGAACATGATCGCGATGAACGCCACGGCACCCACAAACGACAGGCATCCGATCAGGATCCACTTCGCCGTTGAGTAGCGAGGCAGGGGTCCTACGATCTCAGGGACGCGCTGCGCGATTCGCGCGCTGGTCTGGTCCAGGCGAACCACGCCATCCTCCGCTGCCCTCTGGGCGCGTTCCTGCAGCTTCGGCAGGTTCTCCTTCAGCCGAGGCAGGCTCTCTTTCAGGCCCTGCTCCAGCGCGGGCAGAACGTCCGAGGCCCGGAGGGAATCATCCTCCGCGATGTCCTCCACGGCGTAGAACGAGTCCGCCCCCTCCGCTTCGGGGTCGACCCAGAGGCCGCGCACCAGCGGGGCCGCCGGCGCCGGGGGCGGCTCGGCCCCCTCGACAAAGGGAGGAACCCGCGGCAACGCCTCTGCCCCCGCCGTGCTGTCTCCGACGGCCGCGAATGTCGCCGCGCCGGGCACGGCAGGAGCTGGCGGTGGGGCTGGACGGGTCAGGCAATCAACCAGGGCCGCGATATCCTCCTCGTCCATGACCAACTCGGACTGGAGCAGGTTGGCAGCAAAATGCTCCACGCCGTCCGCCATGACGATCCGGGCGCTCGGGTTGGCGGTATCGACATGGGTCAGGGGATTGGCCAGGACAAGGACCGGCTCCACCTCGGGTACCCCGAAGCCTTGTTCGTGGAAGTACCCGAGCAATGCCTCAGCCATCGAGAGGACGGTCTGCACAAGGTTAGGCCGCACCCGCCTGAACTTGCGTATCGTGTTGTCGTAGGCCAGCCACTCTCCTTCCCTGGCCCGATAGATTCCCTTGATCGGTGTCACGAGAATGGCCCGGACCCCTTGCGGGCTGAGCAGGATCATGGGGATCTCCATCTCGGTGCCGGGCAAGACCAGGTTCCGGATCAGAACATGATCGCCACCGAGGATGCTCCCCATCCGGTCCTTAATGGGCGTCTGGGCCTCCATCTCGCTGTACCACTGGAGTCCATGCCGAAGCGTGCCCCGAGCGCGGTTCTTCAGGCTGATCGCGCCGCTTTCGTCGCGGAACTCCGAACACTCAACGACTTCCATGCGAACTCCTGATCACTCCAGGAAGGCCGCCACCTCGAGAATGAGTTGCCCGGGAGACCTCGGCGCTGGGCAACCGATCCCCCATGCCGCGGGAGCCGGGCAGGCTGGTCAGCACCGAGGCATCAGGTTGACCAGGGAACCCGTGCCGCCATCGCACAGGGCGTCCCGCCTGCGCCGATTCAAGATTATAAGTCACTCTCGAGCAGGGACAAGGAGAGGCCCCCTGGGATGGGAAGAACGGATCACCCCGAGCTTGGCACCACCGGCCATTCCTGCCCCCGTCCAAGGCTGCAGGTGGGCCCAGTCTTGGCTCGCCCACCTGCTCACGGCCTTAGCGGACCGGAGCCCCGCGGAGAAGCCGGATCAGCACACCCTCAAAGCCGACCGGGGCTGTCCCGCCCTCCGACGGATTGGATCGGCCTGTTCGGGGACTCGCCATGAAGTGACCGCCTCTGGGCCTTGCAGAGGGAGGAAGGATGAGACCGCCCCTCGCGATGGCCGGCCGTCCCCCGTGTTCCCCCGCGAGGCGTTCACCTCAGGGCAACCTCTTCCGGCTATAATGACAGGTAGAGGTGTCAGTATGGGGCGAAGATGGATCGTTATAACGTGGATGCTTCTCGGGC
>CAYQUY010000348.1:0-2990 GCA_964420755.1 uncultured Anaerolineaceae bacterium | reverse complement strand
TCCTGGCGAGCCAGCTGCTCGGAGAGCGGGCCGGCTACGTCTGGGCGGTCCTGGATACGCTTGGCGGCCTGGCGTCGGCGGTGGTCGCGGTGCGGGCGGCGCGCCGGATTCGAACCGCTCACGGATGGCGGATGGGACTCTTCTGGCTGATCCTCCTGGTCTATGGCGGGCTCCAGCTGTGGATCGTCTGGCCGCTCCCGGGTGACCGGTACATGATGTTCATCACCCTGCTGGTCTCGTTTGGCTACGCCCTGTTCGGCATGTGGGTCTCACCGCATTTGATGGTGGCTGGCATCGGGATGGCTGCCCTGGCTGTCCTGGGCTGGCTCCTCCTGCCCGCGTACATCGGCTATTGGATGGCGATCCTTGGGGGCGGTGGGATGATGGCCTTCGGCACCTACGTCCTGTTGCGCTGGAAGTAGCCCATGGCCGATCTTGACCCTGTCATCCACCAACCGGCTCGCCTGCAGATCATGGCGGCCCTGGCGGCCCTGCGCGAGGGGGATTCGGTGGAGTTCACCTTCCTGCGAGAACTCCTGGGGCTGACCGATGGCAACCTGGGAGCCCACCTGAGGCGACTGGAAGAGGCAGGCTACCTGTCAGTGGAGAAGACCTTCGTCGACCGGAAGCCGCGAACCTTCGTCTCGCTCTCGGTCGAAGGAAGGGCCGCCTTCAAGCGGCACGTGCGCGCCCTCGAGGCGATCCTGGGGCGGAAAGGCTAGATATCGGGTTGACCCGATCGGTCCGCAAGGGCCGAAGGAGGAGAGGGATGTCTGTGGTTGTCGAAGTCGAGGGGTTGTGCAAGACCTATGGCTCGACGCGGGCTGTCGATGGCGTATCGTTCGCCGTCCAGCAAGGCGAGATCTTCGGCATGGTCGGCCCCAACGGGGCGGGCAAGACCACGACGATCGAATGCGTCGAGGGCTTGCGCAAGCCGGACACCGGCAGCATCTCGGTGCTGGGCAGGGACCCACGGGTGGAGCGCGAGGCGGTGGCCGAGCGGATTGGCATCCAGCTCCAATCCTCGAACCTGCCAGCCCGGCTCCGGGTTGGTGAAGCGCTCGAGCTGATGGGGGCATTCTATGCCCGCCGGGCGGAGGCGGGCCCGCTGCTGGAACGTCTCGGCCTGGCTGAGAAGCGCCGGTCGGCCGTGGCGAAACTCTCGGGCGGCCAGAAGCAGCGCCTGTTCATCGCCCTGGCCCTTGTCAACCAGCCGGAAATGGTCTTCTTCGACGAATTGACGACTGGGCTAGATCCCCAGGCCCGCCGCTCCATGTGGGACCTGGTCCGGGAGATCCGCAACCAGGGTTGTACGGTATTCCTGACCACGCACTACATGGAAGAGGCTGAGCACCTGTGCGACCGGGTGGCCATCATCGACCACGGGAGGATCGTCGCCCTGGACACCCCCGAGGCCCTGATCCGGTCGCTTGGGGTGGAAAAGAGGGTGGTGTTCACCCGCCCCAATGGGACCGCGTACGGCGAGTTGGAATCTGTCCCGGGTGTGGATAAGGTCGAGGTGAATGGGGATCGGGTTATCGTCTCCGGCCGCGGCGAGCGATTGATTTCCACGGTCGTCGCTGCCCTGGAGCAGGGTCAGGTGCCTTTCAAGGATTTGCGCACCGAGCAACCGACGTTGGAAGATGTCTTCTTGACACTGACCGGCCGAGAGATGAGGGAGTGAATGCCATGCGTGGATTGAGACAACTAACCCTGGTGATGGTCAAGCTCTTCCTGCGTGAGCCGATCAGCACCTTCTTCACCCTTGCCTTTCCGCCGATGTTGGTGCTGCTGTTCGGGTCGATGTACGGAAACGAACCGACGCCGTTGTTTGGCGGACGGGGCTCGATGGACGTCCTGATGCCGGCCTACACAGGCTTGATCCTGGGATCGGTGGGCTTCCTGAGCGTGCCGATCAACACCGCCGGCTACCGGGAACAGGGAATCCTGCGCCGCTTTCGCGCCTCGCCGATGCGGCCCCTGACCTACATCACCGCCGATGTGCTAAGCAACCTGCTGTCGACGGTGCTGGGCATGGTCTTCCTTGTTCTGGTCGGCTGGCTGGTTTACCGGGTCCGTCTGGAGGGGCAGTTCCTGAACGTGGTGGCAGCGGTCCTGTTGGGAGCCCTTTCGATGTTTGCCATCGGTTACTTGATCGCCAGCCTGGCGCCCGGGGCGCGCGTGGGCCAGATCGTCGGCATGGTGATCTTCTACCCCATGATGTTCCTCTCGGGGGCGGGGATGCCGATCGAGCTCCTGCCCGAATCCATCCAGCGCGTGTCTAGCTTTCTGCCCCTGACCTATGTTGTGCGCTTGGTCAAGGGGATGTGGTTCGGGGAGGCCTGGGGGGCGCACCTGACGGAAGTCGCGGTGCTGGGTGGCATTCTGGTGGTCTGTGCGGTGTTGGACGCGCGCCTGTTCCGCTGGGAGTAGCGGCAACGACAAGCCACAGGCTGCAACAAGGCGAGAGACAATCCTCCCGCGGGCTGCGCCCCCGCGGGAGGATCCGTGCTCCGGGCGCCAAGAAATCGGTAGGTAGTTCTCCAGCTACTTCTGGGACATCAGCAGCCGGACGTACTGGACTCGCTCGAAGCCGAAGGGATCGGTCACATTCTTCTGGCTGAGCTTGCCACGGAAATCGGCCAGGCTGGCGTAGTCTCGCTCCTCCATCCAGGCCTCGAGTTGGCGGAGCATGGTCGAGAGGTAGGGGATGCCGTTCTTGAGCAGCGCAGCCGCAGTCTGGACAACGGCGGCGCCGGCCAGGATTCCCTTGGCCACGTCCAGCCCGCTGTGGGCCCCGGTGGTCAGCGCCAGGTCTGCCCCGATTCGCCCGTACAGCAGGGCAATCCAACGCAGCGGCACTTTGATCTCGGCCGGGGTGCTCAACACCATCTCGTTATGCAAGGCCTCGGACTCGGGATCGATGTCTGGCTGTAGGAAGCGGTTGAAGAGCACCAGGGCCTCGACGCCGCGCCGGTCGAGCTCAGCGG
>CAYQUY010000347.1:0-2993 GCA_964420755.1 uncultured Anaerolineaceae bacterium | reverse complement strand
GCCTGGGCGGCCTACATGATGGTCCAGGCCAAGGGCGGATTGCCCCTCCCATAGGCGGACCTCCACATGATGCTGTCGAAAAGCACGAGTCGTACGGCTCCCTTTTGGATGCGTTGTCCGGTGTCTTCCAGCCTGAGGCAGCCTCTGGAAGCCAGACCCCTCGGCCCTCGTAGGGGTGCTGAGCCGACTGCCTTCAATCGCCCTCCACAAACCGCCACCAGCAATGCAGACGGGTCTGTGATAGCGTCAGCCCTATTTGCTGCCCTGGGAGGAGGGCAAGCCAGGCGCTTCCCCCTGGCCTATGGCAGGATGCTTGCATCCACCCGTCAGGGTTGGCGGGATGTGCCGTGACGAGATCAGCCAGGGAAAGTATCCAAGGACCAGGGCTGGGTTGCTGCCCGAACGGGGTCCGGGTACGACCGGCTACGACCACGGCGTTGACCGAGAGAGACGGATTCGGCGAGCGTTCAACCGAGAGTGGGGCTGCCCCAGTGGGCGGTTCCGTCCGAGAGACAAGATCCAGGCACCCGTGATGATCGATCAACCCCGTCGGAACCTCTTCCTGGGTGCGTGCCTGTGTGTCTTGGGGATCGCCTCAGGCGCAAGCCAGGTCCAGGCATCCGCTGCTCTGGAGCGGTTCGGTTCCGACGCGGTCCAAGTTTCACCCTGCGACCAGGAACTGGTCTCCTCAGAGCTTGGCCTGACACCCGTCTCCTCCTCCAAGCCCGGCCTCGTAGAGGGCGCCGGTGGCGGGATCGGGGCGTCGGTCTACCGGACGGGCGTCATGCCCCGGCTGGCCTACTCGCTCGCCCACGGCCTCCCCCTCACTGGGATCCCCCTGGAGACTGAGCAGTTCCAGGTTTGGCTGCCCTTTGGACTGCCGCTCCAGACGTTGAGGGGCAGCCCTGTCTTACAGGTTGGCAGCACTCCGCCGGTCCTTTCGGACGGAGAGTTTGTCTGGGGACCCACCGTCGGCGATTTCGACATCCTCGGCTATCTTGAAAGCCTCGACTCTCCCTTGGCGGCCTATGCGGATGACATCGCTCTGTGGGCGGACTACTCGAGCGTCAACCCAGAGGTGCTGCTGGCGGTCCTGCAGATGCGCTACGATCTCGTGATCGGCCTGCCGGATGGTCAAGATCCAGACCAGATCCGGGCACAGATCGGCCAGACGGCTGTTGACCTTGCCAACGCCTTCTATGAGCATCTCTACACCTGGGGAAGCCGCCGGCCCCAGCCCTCCCTCCCGGCGCGCTCAAGCCCAGTCGTCCACCTGGGAGATGGGTCAATCGCCATCCTGGGCACGAGCGCGAGCTCGGGCACCTACGCCCTGGCCTCGATACTGGGCGCCTCCGGCGACATCGTAGCCCTGCGGGAAGCCCTTTCTCCTAGCGATTCCGAGGGCTTCCTGGCCGTGTTCGGGGCCATGTTCCCCAGCACCGATCCCCTCGCCGCCACCTACAGCGTCAACCCCTCTTCCCCGCCGCCGGCATCGCTGCTGCAGTTGCCCTTCCCGCAGGGGGCCACCTGGACTTTCAACGGTCCCCACAACTGGAACGGTGGCACAGCCGGCCCGCCATTCTCCTCGATGGACTTCTACTCCGGCGGCGCGACCTGCTCCGCCCCGCCCATGCTGTACGCGGTGGCGGCCGCCGGGGGTCAGGCCTATCGGCCCTCCGGCTACTCCTGCTGGCTCGAGATCCCCCACGGAGGCGGCTGGACGACCAGTTACTACCACCTGCGCGGCACCTACGCCGGAGGGCTTGTCGAGCAGAACGCCAGCCTGGGTACCATCGCTTGCGAGGTCTGCGCCGGCGGCTACGCTACCGGCCCGCACGTCCACTTCAGTTTGAAGTACAACGGCGCCTACGTCAGCCTGGAAGGCACCGTGCTCTCGGGCTGGACCGTCCACGTCGGCACGACCCCCTACAGCACCGGATCACTTGAGCGCATGGGCGAGGTGCTGCCGCCTTACAGCCGGGTGATGAACGACTACTTCATGTACTATCCCGAGACAGAGCGTTCGCTCCGGTTCCACGGCAATGGCACAGCCGACATCGACCGGGTCAGGATCCCTATCGACAGCCCCGCTCGGCCGGCCGATATCGGGGCCACGGATTTCACGCTCGAGTGGTGGATGAAGGCGCTACCCGAGGAGAACCGCTCCACGGGTTGCTCGTCGGGGGCCGACGGGTGGCGCAGTGGCAATGTCCTTTTCGACCGCGAGATCTACGGCCCAAACGACTACGGCGAGTACGGCGTTTCGCTGGCGGGCGGCGTCATCGCCTTTGGCGTCGGCAATGGGAGCGAAGGCCTCACGCTCTGCGGCTCCACGCGGATCGCCGACGGCCGCTGGCATCACGTCGCGGTCACACGACGACTAAGCGACGGCCTGCTTACGATCTTCGTCGACGGCCTGCTCGACGGCCAGGCGGACGGCCCCGACGGCGATATCAGCTACCACAATGGCCGCACGACCTCGTATGCCAACGACGCGTTCCTCGTCATCGGGGCCGAGAAGTTCGACATCGACAATGCCCTCTATCCTTCCTTCAGCGGCTGGATCGACGAGGTGCGCCTGTCGGACAGCCTGCGCTACACCGCGGAGTTCATCCGACCGATCGGTAGTTTCCTCACCGACGTGAACACCGTTGCCCTATACCATTTCAACGTCAGCGAGAACACCGGGGACATGATCATTGATGTGTCAGGATACCCGGCCGGCCCTAGCAACGCCTTCGTGTCTGCCGGGGGCTCGCCTGTCGGCCCAGAATGGTCGTCCGATACGCCCTGGAGCCCGGCGCCGCCCCCACCCACGCCGACCCCGACATCCACGGCCACCTCCACTGCGACTGCGACGGCAACCGCTACTGCCACGCAGACGGCTACGCAGACGCCAACCGCCACCCCGACTCCCACCTTGACGGCCACGGCATCTGCGACCCCTACTCCGACTGCCACCCCGACGGCGACCCCCACCGGCACTCCCACGC
>CAYQUY010000346.1:0-2994 GCA_964420755.1 uncultured Anaerolineaceae bacterium | reverse complement strand
GGTCTGCTCGTCCTGAGCGTGGCTGGCTACCTCGCCCCGGTTCAAGGACTGGTCATGCGGCCCATGACCGGAATCCAGACCTGGATCGCACTGCGTTTCGCCGCCCTGCGGGACTTGGCCACCCAGCCCCGCGATTTGGAGACCCTCCGTCAGCGCAACGCTGAGCTCGAGGCCGAAGTGGCGCGATTGGAGCAGCAGGTGATCACCTTGCAGGAGCAAGTGTCGGAGATGGAGATCCTCTCCGCCCTGCTCAATTACGCCCGCACCCGGCCGGAGAACCGCTACGTGGCCGCCAACGTGATCGGCGAGGACGTCAGCCCGTTCCTGCGTTCTGTGTGGATCGCCAGCGGCTCGGAGTCCAGCCTGCGCCAGGGGATGCCGGTGGTCACCGAACGCGGCCTTGTGGGACGCATCGCCGAGGTCTTCCCGACGATGTCGAGGGTCCAACTGGTGTTGGATCCCGACGCCTCCGCCAACGTCATCCTGCAGACGGCCCGGGCCGACGGCGTGCTGGTGGCCCAGGCTAACGGCGAACTGTGGGTCGAGATGATCGACCAGCAAGCGACCGTCCAGACCGGTGAGCTCGTCCTGACCTCAGGGCTGGGCGGCGGCTATCCCCCGGACATCCCCGTTGGGACGGTCATCAGCGTGCGCCGGCGCGACTATGAGCTCTTTCAACAGGCGGTGATTGAGCCCGTCGTCGATTTCGATCGCATGACGATCGTTCTCGTCATCACCAACTACCCCACCTTTCCCTCCGGGGCGGCGGCCCCCTGACCCGGCCATGGCCTACCTGATCGGCATCCCTTTGCTCACGTTACTCGCGGTGCTCCAATCGGCCATCCTGGCCCATATCCGACTACTGGATGGCAGGCCAGACCTCGTCTTGCTAGCGATCATCGGTTGGGGGGTCGTCGGCCGCGGGCGGGAGGCCATGATCCTGGGTTTGATCGGCGGCCTGCTTCTGGACCTGCTCTCGGGCATACCCTTTGGCGCCTCGGCCATCGCCCTGGTCCTCGTGGCCTACCTGGCCTCGCTTTCCGAGGGTCGCCTGTGGGAGGCTCACCTGTTGATGCCGCTTGGGGTCACCCTGATCGGATCGCTCATCTACCACGGGCTGACGGTCGCCGCGCTCATGTTGGCTGGCCACACGATCGATCTGCGGATCGCAGCCATGCGGGTCCTGCTTCCGAGCACGTTCCTGAATCTGATTCTGGCACTGCCGGCCGCCCAGCTGGCCGGAGCGCTACGGCGCAGCATCTCGCGCCCTGAGGTAACCATCTGATGGATCGCACCTCGGGTGGCAATCACATCGTGCCTTGGCGGCTCTGGGCCACCCTGATTCTGCTGGGGGTCGTGCTGGTCATCTTTGTCATCCGTCTGTATCAGCTGCAGGTTGTCGAGGGGGCCTATTACCAGGCCCAGGCGATCGAGAACCGCTTGCGCCGCGTGAGCATCGCCGCTCCACGGGGCGTGATCTACGACCGCAACGACATCCTGCTGGTGCGCAACGTGCCTTCCTTCAACGTGATGGTCACCCCGGCCCTGCTCCCCGACAGCCAGGCCGAGGTGGACGCCATCCTCCAGCGCATTGCCACACTGACCGGCGTCCCTCTTGATCAAGAGGGTCCCCCCGCTGCAGCATGCATCCCCGGCCGCGGCATCATTCAGCTGGTCGAGGAGGGCCGCACCAACCGGCCGTACGACGCCTGGCCCGTTGCCTGCGACGTCGACGAGCAGACGGCGCGCATCCTGCGGGAACAGCAGGTTGATATGCCCGGGGTCAGCGTGGAGGCTGTCCCCTTCCGGGATTACGTGACGGGCAGCCTGACCTCCGCCGTCGTCGGCTACCTGGGCCCCATCCCCGCTGCCCTTGCGGACTACTACACCTCCTTGGGCTTCGAGCCCTCGCGCGACCGGGTCGGCTATGGGGGCGTTGAGCTCTCCTTCCAGGACGTCCTGGCCGGCCGAAACGGGGAGATGCTGGTGGAGGTCGATGTCGCCGGCCAGGTGCTGCGCGAGGTTGGAGAGATCACCCAGCCGCAACCGGGGAGCAGCCTGCGCCTGACCATCGACACCCGGCTGCAAGCAGCCGCCGAAACCGCCTTGCGAAACCGCATGGCCCTCCTGGACAGCTATGCCCCTGTCGGCCAGCGCCGCACCTCGATCGGCGTCGTCATCGCCATGAACCCACAGACCGGGGAAATCCTGGCCCTGGTTTCCATCCCCAGCTATGAGAACAACCGGCTGGCGCGCTACATCCCGGAGACCTATTTCCGCCAGCTCGACACCGATCCGGCTCATCCGCTGATTGACCACGCCATTTCGTCTCCCTTCCCTCCCGGCTCAACCTTCAAACTGGTGACCGCGGTGGGCGCGCTGAACGAGGGCGTGGTCACACCCTCTGAAACCATCTTCGACCCCGGAGAGATCACCATCCGCAACCGCTACCTACCGGACGACCCGGGCCGAGCCCAGACGTTCGTCTGCTGGAAACCGGGAGGACATGGCTACATGAGCATGCTCGACGCCCTGGCCTTCTCCTGCAACATCTACTTCTACATGGTCGGAGGAGGTTACCCAGGCGAGGTCGCCGGGGATGGTCTGGGGATCGAGCGCATCGGGACCTACGCTCGTGCCCTCGGGTACGGCTCAGCCCTGGGCATCGATCTGCCAGGAGAGCATGACGGTCTGATCCCCAGCCCAGACTGGAAGCGGATCAACCTCGGCGAGAGCTGGTCGACGGGCGATACCTACAACGCCGCCACCGGTCAGGGGTTCGTCCTGGCCACCCCGCTCCAGGTCCTCACTTCGGTCGTCACGGTGGCCGACGGAGGCAGGGTGATGTGGCCTCATGTCGTCCAGGATGTCCTCGATGGCGAGGGCAATGTCATCCAGCACTTCGAACCGCGCGTCCTGTGGGACCTCTCCGACGGCGTCCTGACCCCCGGGACGCCCGACGTCCTGGTCGACCCCTCGGTTATCCAGCTCGTT
>CAYQUY010000345.1:0-2994 GCA_964420755.1 uncultured Anaerolineaceae bacterium | reverse complement strand
GTCCAGGCGGCAGCCCTGTTCGGCGAGCTCGCCGACGAGGCCACGGCCCGCGGCCTCCCACGGGCTCCCCAGCTTCATCTGCAGTCAGGCAGGGCGTGGATCCTGGCCGCCGAGATGGCTAGAGGCCAGGATCGGCTCCGGCGGGGCCTGCTGTTGATGGGTCAGACGGGCCAGATCGGCCGGCTTCAGGAGGCCAGCCGCCGCCTGTTCAGCGAGCTGCGCGCCCGCAGCCTAGAGGCAGAAGCCGCCGCCCTGCAGAGCGAGCTCGCTGCTGCATTCCCTGGCCTCGACTTCACCGCAGCCCCGGCCGGATCTCCCGCAGCACCCCAGCCCACGCGCGGCCGCCTCCCGACGAAGTGCCCCTCCTGCGGGGGGACCGTCCACCCCGACACCGTCGAGCGGATCGACGAGACCAGTGCCACGTGCGGCTACTGCGGGAGCGTCATTTTGAGTGAGGTCTAGCAGGTTGCGGAAGAATCGGCCATCGCATCGACCCCCCGGGGGGCTTCAGCGGCCTCTCCGCCGCGCTTCACCCCTGCCGAGGGCTGTTGGGGCAGAGCGGGTCGGTGGGTGAGGCGGAAGCAGGCCTTCCCGCGCTCGGGGACCGATGGGACACACGTGCTTCCTGGTGGCAATCTGCAGACGTGGTGGTACGGGCGAGGCCCTGGCCACCGCATCTATCACGCCCTTGTCCAGGCGAATCGGTCGGCCATGGCCCGATCTGTGAAGGCATGGAAGACGATCTCCCCTCCCGGTTGAGCCGTCTACTGGCTTCACCTCAGTTGAGCGAGCCCGTGGATCGGCATGCGCGTGCGGCAGCCGTCCTCGTGCCCCTTTACCAGGAAGAGGGCAGCTGGCACATCCTGTTTACCCTCCGCACGGAGACGGTCGATTCCCATCCCGGGCAAGTCTCCTTTCCCGGTGGGGCCATCGAGCCCGGCGATGACGGCCCGATAGCAGCGGCGCTGCGCGAGGCCGAAGAGGAGGTCGGCCTTGCCACCAGAGATGTGCACATCCTGGGATGTCTTGAGGTGGTGCCCACCATCACCGGATTCAGAATCCAGCCGGTGGTGGGATCGATCCCCTGGCCCTACTCTCTTCGGATCAACACCCGAGAGGTGGTAGAGGCCTTCGGGGTGCCTCTGACCTGGCTCGCCGATCCGGCGCACCTGGAGGTCCGCCAGTTTGACCGCAAACTGGGAGGGCCGATCGACGTCCACTTCTTCACGCCGTACCAGGGCCAGGTGATTTGGGGGGCGACAGCCCGCATCACGCTCAAGCTGCTCAGCCTGTTGGGGCTGTCCCCGGAAGCAAAGAGGGGCAGCCACTGAACGCCGCCCCTCTCGTATTCTCTGTTCAGAGCGGCTACTCCTTGGGAGCCTCTTCACCTTCCTCCTCCGCTTCCTCCTCGCCTCGCTCCCGCTCGATCAGCTCGGGCTCCACCGCCTCGGCAACGACCTCCACCTCCTCGACCTCTTCGGCCGCCTGAGCCATGACGCGCACAATCAGCTCATCTGGCGACGTCAAGACCTTGACGCCCTTGCCGACGAAGAGGTCCTTGACGGTGAGGGCAGCGCCGATCGTCGTCAGGGGCTCCATGTCGATGGTCACCCTGTCAGGCAGGTCCGCCGGGAGGGCTTCGACCTCGATCTCGTCCAGCCCCATCACCAGCACGCCGCCGAAGGTCTTGACCGCAGGGGCCTCGCCGACGACGTCCACGGGCACGAAGGTCCTGGTGGCCACGTCCATCGCCACCTTGAGGAAATCTACATGCCGGATGTTCCTCAGGATCGAATGGCGCTGGACCTCCCGCACCAGAACGTTGTGTGTCTCGTCCCCGACCGTCAGCTCCACTAGTGTCGAAGCACTGGCGCGTGACAGAACCCGGGAGGCCTCCTTCGCTTCGAGTTCCAGCGGCATTGGCTCTATCCCACTGCCATAGAGCACAGCGGGGATACGCCCCTGGCGGCGCAGCGCTCGAACTTGCTTCCCGATCACCGTCCTCGGCGTGGCCTGTATCTTCATCCGTTCCATTCGTTCATCCTCCGGAGCGCCTCTCACCCTGCCTGGGTTACCCTCGCTCCTTGTGCACATCTCACCGGCAGACCCGGTGGCATCACTATCATCCACGTCCGGCGACGGACTGCTTGGCGGCGATCTAGGTGAAACGCCAGCCGCCCATCAGCATGCCTGCCTCCGGTGTATCCGGACGGGGCCTCACCATCCTTGTCAACGGACGTGGATATGAAGCAGGGGCGGCATCCTCTTGCGCCCCTGCCTCCTACCCTGCATTCTACCGGGTGCCGCCCAAACCGTCAACGGCGGCGCGTTCCCTGGTGCCCGAAGCCCACACTCAAGCGACAACTTGCGCGGCTGGGGCTTCATCTCTTATCCAGGTGATGGCACCCCTGCGGCCGGGGGCCGCGCGTTGACCGGTCTGGCGCGGTATGTTAAACTACTCTGTCGCCTGCTTCTCGGGACAATGGTCAACACAAGAGCCGTCCGCATGCGCACGCTCGTCAGCATCCTACTGGGCCTCATGGCCGTCGCCTCGGCGCCGCTTTCCGGCTCGGCGCAGGCCGAGGGTCACGCTGAAATCAACGACCCCGCGCCGGGCCAGGCCGTCACCGGGCTGGTTACGATCACGGGCACCGCTGCCCATCCCTGGTTCGTCAGCTACGATCTGACCTTCGCCTACGCCTCCGATCCCACCGGAACCTGGTTTCCTCTCAGCGATCCCATCGATACCCCCGTCTCCGATGACCGGCTGGCGCTCTGGGATACAACCAACATCACTGATAGCGAGTATGACTTGCGGCTGAGGGTGTTCCTCCGGGACGGCACGATCCTGACCACAGTGGTCGAGGGAGTGCGGGTCCGCAATCACATGCCGATTGAGACCCCGACTCCTACGCCGGTCACCACGTCCGCCGCACCAACGGCTACCCCGCTGCCCCCGACGCCCATCCCGACCCGGCCCACCATCCCTCCTCG
>CAYQUY010000344.1:697-3014 GCA_964420755.1 uncultured Anaerolineaceae bacterium | reverse complement strand
GCCTTAACGAAGCGCTCCGGTACAATGCGGATCCGGCCATCCTGGACGACCTTGAGGGCGGGCTCGGCGAGCGGCTTCATGCGCACGAACCATTGGGTGGAGATCATCGGCTCGACAACCTCGCCCCCTCGCTGGCTGCGCGGCACCTGCATGAGGTAGGGCTCAGTCTTGATCGTCAGGCCGGCGGCTTGCATGTCCGCCCACAGCCGTTCGCGACAGACATACCGATCCTGACCGGCATAAGGGCCGGCATTGGCGTTCATGGTGGCGTCCGGATTCAGCACGTTGACGACGGCCAATCCATGGCTCTGACCGATCTCGTAGTCCGTCTGGTCATGTCCCGGGGTGATCTTGAGGGCGCCGGTGGCGAAGGCGCGGTCCACTCTTTCATCGGCGATGACCGGAATGGGCCGGTTGAGGATCGGCACCAGACAGGTCCGGCCGACCAGGTGTTGGTAGCGCGGATCCTCCGGGTGGACGGCCACCGCCGTGTCACCCAGGATAGTCTCGGGCCGAGTCGTGGCCACCGGGATAGACTGGTCACTGCCCTGGATCGGATAGCGGAAGTAGTAGAGGGTCCCCTGCTCCTCGGTGTACTCGACCTCCAGGTCGCTGACCGCGGTCCGCAACCCCGGCGACCAGTTGATCAGGTAGGTCCCCCGGTAGATCAAGCCCTTTTCATAGAGCCGGACGAAAGCTTCGCGTACGGCGCGGCAGAGGCCCGGATCGAGGGTGAAGCGCTCGCGGGTCCAATCGCAGGAGGCCCCCAGGCGACGCAGCTGCTGGGTGATGATCCCACCGTACTTCTCCTTCCAGGCCCAGGCGCGTGCCACAAACGCTTCGCGCCCGACATCCTCACGCCCGATCCCCTCGTTCTTGCGAAGGTCCTTCTCCACTTGAAGCTGGGTGGCGATGCCGGCATGGTCCGACCCTGGGACCCAGAGGGTGGGCTCGCCCCGCATCCGATGGTAGCGGATCATCAGGTCTTCCATGGCGACGAACATAGCGTGCCCGAGGTGGAGCTCGCCGGTCACGTTGGGTGGCGGGATCGAGATCACAAAGGGCGGCTTGCCCGATTCCATTCGGGGCTTGAAATAGCCGCTCTCCTCCCACCACTGGTAGAGGCGTTGCTCCACCGAGTGGAAGTCGTAGGTCTTGGGTAGCGAGAACTCGTCCATCATCGGTCCTCATCGAGATTCGGGGGCTCACCGGGGCCTGTTTCACCCTCCCCAGCGATCGCAATGGCCACCGGGCCATCGGTTTCAACACGCACGAGCCCCGGGTCCAAGCGTTCGACGATCCTAACGTGCTTCGCCCGCGTCACGCTGGCCAGATCCGCCCCGGACTCCGTAAGCATAGCCCGAAGGCTCTGATCCTGCACGAGGAGCTGCACCTCCTTGAGCGCTGCTCCCAGCGCCAACTTACGCTCGCTCTTGAAACGCCGGGCAGCGGTTGCGATGGCGACCAGGGTCTCGCCCACGGCCTCCGCCGACGGATCCTCCAACCCGCTGTCAGGAACCGGCCATCGGCTGCGATGCACCGACGCGGTCGCCTCCGTAGCCGCAAAGAGCCGCTGGTAGATCTCTTCCGTCACGTGGGGGAGAAAGGGGGCAAAGAGTCTGACCGTGGTCAGCAGGCAATGGTAGAGGGCGTAGCGCGGACCCTCGTGCCGCCCCTCATATAGCCGCTGCTTGGCCATCTCCAGGTAGTTGCCCGCCAGGTCGCCCCAGAAGAAGGCCTCGACCTCATTCTTGGCCGAGCTGTAGTCGTAGTCCTGGAACAGCGCTGTGCATTGGCGGACCAGGGTTTGGAGCCGCGCGAGGATCCAGCGATCCGCGGGGGAGAGCGACGGCGGGCGGAGCGGAGGCTGGTAACCTGTCAGGAAGCGCTCACCAAAGGCAGCCACATTCCAGAGCTTAGTCACCAGCCGGTCCCCAGCCCGGATGCGTTCCTCATCGATGTAAGCGTCCTTGCCGAAACCGCTGCTGGCCGACCAGTAGCGCAGCGCGTCGGCAGAGTGACGACGGATCATCGCCTCCGGCGACATCGGTCCGCCGCCCTTGCTCTTGCTGATCTTGCCCGTGCCTCCTAACGCCAGCCCCCAACCCGAGATGGCCACATCCTTCCAGGGAAGCACGCCAAAGTGGTACAGGGACTTGACGATCGTGTAGAACGCCCACGTCCGGATGATCTCGTGCGCCTGCGGGCGCAGAGACATCGGGAACACGCGCTCGTAGAGGCCATCCTTCGCCAGCCATCTGCCGACGATCTGGGGTGTCATTGACGATGTCGCCCACGTGTCCATGACCCCCTCCTC
>CAYQUY010000344.1:0-687 GCA_964420755.1 uncultured Anaerolineaceae bacterium | reverse complement strand
GGGACGAACTCTGTCCCACCACACGTGCAGGGCGTGGAGGGCTGCTGCTCGGCCGGATCGATGGGCAGGCGATTCTCTTCCGCAGCTACCACCTCGCCACATGCCCGGCAATACCATACGGGGAAAGGAACGCCGAAGGTTCGCTGACGCGAGATGCACCTGTCCCAGCCCAGCCCCTCAACCCATTGGCGATAGCGGTTCTTCATGTGCGGCGGGTGCCAGACAACCCTCTCGCCGGGCTCAAGCAGCGCCTGGCGGGAGTCGAGCAGCCGGACGAACCACTGCTGCGTCACGATGTACTCCACCGGTGTGTCGCAGCGCTCGTGGACCCGAATCGATTGCGAGACCGGCTGCCGTTCGAGGATCAATCCCTGTGCCTCCAGGGCCTCAAGGATTCGTCGACGGCCTTGTGTCAGGTCCGCGCCGGAGAACGGCCCTGCGATCTGTGTCAGGCGGCCGTCCAGGCCGATGGCCGCCCTGAGGGGGAGTTTGTAGCTGCGCCACCAGGCGACGTCCGTCGTGTCCCCGAAGGTGCAGCACATGACCACGCCGGTTCCCTTTTGGGGATCCGCGGCTGGGTCCGCCAGGATGGGCACCCGCATCCCGAAGAGCGGGACCTGAGCCATGCTTCCGACCAGACCCCTGAAACGTGCGTCATCGGGGTGGACGAAGACAGCGACACACGCG
>CAYQUY010000343.1:0-3017 GCA_964420755.1 uncultured Anaerolineaceae bacterium | reverse complement strand
CCATTGGGCCTGCGGGGAATGTGGATTCTGCCGGCGGGGCGAGGAGAATCTCTGCCCATCGGCCCGCTTCACGGGCTTTCAGGCACAGGGCGGCTACGCCGAATACCTGCTCGCCGATGCTCGCTTCGCCCTGGGCCTGGGCTGGGCGTTGAGTGATGAGCAGGCGGCGCCCTTGCTTTGCGCCGGAATCATTGGCTATCGCTCGCTCCGCAAAGCGGACGTGCAGCCGGGCGAGCGGATCGGCTTGTTTGGCTTCGGGGCCAGTGCCCACCTGGCTATCCAGGTGGCCCGGCACTGGGGATGCGAGGTCTGCGTATTCACCCGCGGCGAGGGCCACCGCCGGTTGGCCCGCAAGCTGGGTGCCGCCTGGGTTGGTGGAGCGGAGGCGTCGCCGCCGGGCCCGCTGGACCGTGCCGTCCTGTTTGCGCCTGTCGGGGGCTTGGTCCCTGTGATCCTGGAGAAGCTCCGCCCGGGCGGGACGCTGGCGATCAACGCCATCCACACCAGCCCGCTCCCCGAAATGCCATACCACCTGCTGTACGGCGAGCGCACGTTGCGCAGCGTAGCCAACGCCACCCGCCAGGACGGCGTCGAGTTCCTCAAGCTGGCACAGGCCATCCCGATCCAGTCAGCCACTCAGGGCTACCCTTTGGAGGAGGCCAACCGGGCGCTCCTCGACCTGAAGCAGGGCCGAATCGATGGGGCCGGAGTCCTCCTGCCATGATCCGCTTCGGGACCTCGGGTTTCTCCTACGATGACTGGGTCGGCCAGGTCTACCCCGCGGACCTCCCCAAGTGGGGATGGCTTGGCTACTACGCCCAGCAATTCGACACCGTCGAGCTCAACGTCACCTACTACCGGCTCCCGGATCGGAAGACGGTGGCGGGGTGGGTGAAACGGACGCCCGAGAACTTCCTGTTCTCGGTCAAGGCCCATCAGAGTCTGACACACGACCGCCAGGCAGCGGACTTCGAGGGCTTCCGCCGCAGCCTGTCCGAGCTTCTCGAAGCCGGCAAGCTGGCCTGCGTCCTGGCTCAGTTCCCTCACTCGTTTCACCCGAACAAGGCGAATCGCGACTACTTACCGGTCCTCCGGGAGGGGCTCGGGGACCTTCCCACCGTGGTGGAGTTCCGCGATAGCGCCTGGGTGACTGAGGAGACGTTCGCCCAGTTGACGGCCCTGAACCTGGGCTTCTGCTGCGTGGACGAACCTCATCTCCCCGGGCTGATGCCCCCGACATGTCGGGCAACAGGGCCGCTGGGGTACGTTCGCTTCCATGGCCGGAACGCCGCCAGTTGGTGGGAGCACGAGAAGGCCTGGCAGCGGTACGACTACACCTATGCCGATTCTGAGCTGGAGGAATGGGTTCCGCGCCTCAAGGAGCTTGATGGGACGGTGCCGTTGACGCTCGTCTACGCCAACAATCACTACCGAGGGCAGAGCGTCAATACGCTCCGGCAGCTCCAGATGTTGCTGGCGGAGACTTGACAGAACAAAACCCGCAGGGCCACATCGCCGCGGTTATGCGGTTCCGACGCTTTCGGGGCCCCTGGCAAGCTGTGTGTCCTGGGGGCCCCATGGGGCCGGACCCCGCCGACCGTCGGCGGGCGTCTTCAGCGAAGCTAGGGCTGATTGCGGCCTCCCAAGGCATGTTCGTGCTCTCTGGAAGACAGCCGAATGGTATAATCATGTCGATACCCCCGGTTGCGAAGCCTCGGATCCAAGCCTTCGCCGCCTGCACAGAAACCCCGGTCGAACGTCTCCGGTGAGGCGCTGACGGTGCAGCATGTCGGGACACTCCAAGTGGTCGACGATCAAGCGTAAGAAGGCCGCCAACGACGCCAGGCGGGGGAACCTGTTCACCCGGCTGGCGCGCGAGATTGCCATCGCCGCCCGAGAAGGGGGTGGCGACCCCGAGGCCAACTTCGCCCTGCGTCTGGCCGTTGACAAGGCGCGGGCCAACAATATGCCCAAGGAAAACACTGAGCGGGCGATCCGCCGGGGGACGGGCGAGGACAAGGAAGGCGCCACCTGGGAGCAGATCGCCTACGAGGGCTTCGCCCCCCACGGCGTGGCGCTGATGATCGAGGTGGTCACCGATAATCGCAACCGGGCCGTTGCAGAAGTGCGCCATGCCCTGTCCCGAGGCGGCGGGAATATGGCCGAGGCGGGCGCCGTTGCCTGGCAGTTCAAGCGGGCGGCCTACTTCGGCATCCCGGCCGCTGGGGCGGACGCCGACAAGGTATTCGAGGCGGCGGTCGAGGCCGGCGCCGACGATGTGGTCACGGGTGATGATGACATCGAGATCTATGCCCCGGTCGAGGCGTTCCGGGCCATCAATGACCGCCTGGAGGCGATGTCGATCAAGCCTTCCGAAGCGGCGCTGCGGATGATCCCGACGACCGTGATCGAGCTCCCCCCCGAGCAGACGCTTCAAGTGATGCGGCTGATTGAGGGCCTGGAGGAGCTTGATGACGTCCAGCAGGTCTACTCGACGTTGAAGGTCACCGACGCCGCCGTAGCTCTGCTCGAGGCCGCATAACCCCCGGGGGCTGGGGCAACCGCATGCTGGCCATCGGAATCGACCCCGGCACGGCGAGCAGCGGTTACGGGTTCGTCCGCCAGAGGGAAGACGGGGGGCTCGAGGTGGCAGGGTATGGGGTGATCACAACCCCACCCGGCGCCCCCATGCCTGAACGGCTTCTGCAGCTGCACCACGATTTGTCTGACTTGATCGCTCTCCACCGTCCCGATAGCGGGGCGGTGGAGCAGCTCTTCTTCCAGAAGAACATCTCGACAGCGATCAGCGTGGGACAGGCCCGGGGCGTGGCCATCCTGGTTTTGGCGCAGGCTGGCCTGCCGGTCCGCGAGTACTCGCCGCGAGAGGTCAAGCAGGCCATCGCTGGCTACGGCGGCGCCGACAAGCGCCAGGTTCAGGAGATGGTTCGGGTACTTCTGGGGCTCGAGGCGGCCCCTAGGCCGGACGACGCCGCCGACGCCCTGGCGGTGGCGATCTG
>CAYQUY010000342.1:0-3020 GCA_964420755.1 uncultured Anaerolineaceae bacterium | reverse complement strand
ACGGCTATCTTTGCGAAAAGGAAAGGTTGCACGGCGTGGTCCTTCCCTTTTTGAGGGAAGCGGATGAGTGCCGGGAGCCGGTGGTCGTCCACTGTTCGGGGGGCAGCGGGCGGACCGGGCACGTTCTCGCTGCCTGGCTAGCGCACGCCCGGGGCTTCACGATCGACGGGGCGCTGTCTGCGGTGACATTGCCCAGACGGAATCCGCTCGAAGTGGTGATCCTTGGGCATGCCTCGATGGAGGATCTACGGGAGCTTCTGGCCGGGTGCAGGGCCGAAGGCGCCTCGCCAAAGGTCGGTGGGACACCGCCGTTGAGTTGAGGATCGCAGGGCCTCTTGGTCTATACTGGAATCGAAGTCGGCCCCTCGTCCCGAGGGAAGAGCGTTTGCGGGAGCCGGTCAGCCATGCTCAGCCTTTCGTTGCCGCGAATTGGCTCGCCCAGGGGCAATGGCGGTTCGGATGAACGCCCCCATCGCGGGGGCTGAAGCGCACACGAAGGAGACTCGCCAATGACTGAAGACGTGTACCGGAACCTGGCGCGGCAACTCGACTCGATCCCCAACCGCTTCCCGCCCACCGAGAGCGGCGTCGAGCTGCGGCTGCTCAAGAAGCTGTTCACCCCCGAAGAGGCCCAGTTGGCCAGTCAGATGAGCCTGGAAGCCGAGACGGCGGCCGAGATCGCCGCCCGAGTCGGCGTCGACTTTCACCAGGCGCGCGGGCTTCTCAAGGGAATGGCCTCCAGGGGACTGATCGGATTCCAGAAACGGGAAGGCGAGCTGGCTTTCTCGTTGAAGCCTTTCGTCGTTGGCTTCTACGAGGCGCAGCTACCCCGCATGGACGCCGAATTGGCAACGCTGTTTGAGCAGTACTATCAGGAGGGGAAGGCGGGCCTGCTGCGAGAACAGCCCGCCGTCCATCGGGTGATCCCGATCGGTGAGGCCATCCCCGTTGGGATCGACATCTTTCCGTACGAGCGGGCGAGTGAGCTGATAGAGAACGCCAAGTCCTGGGGAGTGCGAGACTGCATCTGCCGCGTGCAGCAGCGGCTGGTGGGCAAGGGGTGTGATCGCCCCGTTGAGGTCTGCCTGGTCTTCGCGCCCGTCGAGGGCGTCTTCGACCACAGCAGCATCGATCGCGCCATCACCAAGGACGAGGCCCTACGGATCCTGCGCCAGGCGGAAGAAGCGGGACTGGTCCATTCGACAAGCAACTACCGCACCGGACTCGATTACATCTGCAACTGCTGCACCTGCTGCTGCGGGATCCTGCGCGGGATCGCCGAGTTCGGGATTCCGACAGCGGTCGCCCATTCGGACTTCATCACGGTTGTAGACCCCAGGCTGTGCACCGGCTGCGGTGATTGCGTTGATCACTGCCAGTTCCATGCCCTCGCCGTCCTGGAACTCCTGGCAACCGTCGACCCGAGCCGTTGCGTAGGCTGTGGACTGTGTGCGAGCGCCTGTTCCACCGAAGCGCTTCACCTGGACCGGCGGCCTGCGGGCGAGACGCCTGAGCTGCCAGCGGACGTCGGGGAGTGGAGGGCGCAGCGGGTAGCCCATCGGGCGGCGGGTGCGGCCCGGCTACACGCGTGACGCGGCCAAGACATCAGGTCTCGACCAACGCACTGCGCAAGAAGCGCTCCCGGTCCTGGTGGCCAGAGGCCGCTGCCATCTAGGTGCCGCGCGGGGGAGAAGACCCTCGGCCCTGTCCCCCAGAGCTGGAGGCGTAGCCATCCAGTGGGCTGGTGTTCGCCGATACCAGACGTCGATGGCTGCCCTCAGGTTGAGCACCGCCTTCGAACTGCAAGACGGCCATCTCCTGAAGCCCGCCCGCATCCTTTCCAGGTGACGTATAATCCATCCGACTCGATGATGCTTGGGATCGATCCATCGTCCTCGGACCCCACCCGGGTCGGGGACGGAGCCTTCGGGAGGGTAGATCGGACATGCGTCAGCCTATCCTTGCCGCGAACTGGAAGATGAACCTTGGCCGCCCGGACGAAGCCATCGACTTCGTCCGCCGCATCCGCCATCCTTTGAACGAGGTCGAGGGCATCGACAAAGTGGTCTGCCCGCCCTTCACCGTGCTGGCAGCCGTTGCCGAAGCGCTTGCGCCCACCTCCATCCACGTCGGCGCCCAGAATATGCACTGGGAGGGGAAGGGGGCGCAGACCGGAGAGATAGCTCCGACAATGCTCTCCGGTCTCTGTCAGTTTGTGATCCTGGGGCACTCCGAGCGGAGAGCCACTGGAAGCGTATTCGAGAGCAATGCCTCGATCAGCCTCAAGATCCGGGCCGCGCTCGCCCATGAGCTCACGCCGATCATCTGCGTCGGCGAGGGTCTGGCCCAAAAGGAGCAGGGGGGAACCCACGCCTTTGTCAGCAGCCAGGTGGCGAGCGCCCTCGAAGGGCTGAGCCCTGACGAGACCACCCGCTGCGTGTACGCCTATGAGCCGATCTGGGCCATCGGGACGGGGCAGGCGGCCACGCCGGCAGATGCGAACCGCGTGATCGCCTTCTCCATCCGCGGTGTGATCGCTGAGCGGCTCGGGGAGGCTGTAGCCCAGGCGGTTCGGGTGCAGTATGGCGGGAGCGTGAGCGTGGACAACATCGCCGACTTCACGGCGATGCCGGAGATCGACGGCGCGCTGGTTGGCGGAGCAAGCCTGAAACCCGACTACGTGGAGCTGGTGCGGCGGGCGGCCCAGGCCTCCGGCTAGCTGGGCGGGGAGGTCAGCTCTCCCCGAACCTGGCAAGACCCCCGGTGGGACAACAACAGGGGCAGCGGTAGGCTGCCCCTGTTCGTCTTCTTGAGATCCCGCACTTGTGAGAGGTAGGCCGTCTGGCCCTCCCCCGAAGCCGAGCGGCCTAGGCGCTCAAGGTCACCTCGTCCACGACCCCGACGATCACCGCGCGCACTGCGCGAGGATCGATCCCAAGCACCTGGCGTGCGCCGTTCCCCTCGTCGATCACCAGGACGGTGTCCCCGGGTCCGGCCTGGGCCACATCCACCGCAACGTC
>CAYQUY010000341.1:0-3022 GCA_964420755.1 uncultured Anaerolineaceae bacterium | reverse complement strand
GTCGCCAGGTGGCGAATGTAGGCGCGACTGAACGTCCGGCAGGTGTAGCAGGTGCAATCTGGGTCGAGGGGCCCGTGGTCGTCGGTGTGGGCCGCGGCGCGCAGGTTGAGCCGGCCGCGACGGGTGAGAGCGGCATGGTTGCGGGCCATGCGAGTGGGCAGGACACAGTCGTAAATGTCAATGCCGCGCAGCACGCCCTCGACCAGGTCATCCGGCGACCCGACGCCCATCAGGTAGCGGGGGGCATCCTCTGGCAGCGACCGATCGAGCAGATCCAGGATGGCGTACGTCTCTTCCTTGGTCTCGCCGACCGAGAGGCCACCGATGGCGATTCCGGGGAAACCCAGTGAGGCGATGAAATGGGCAGACTGCTGGCGCAGGTCGGGGAAGATGCCACCCTGGACGATCCCGAACAGAGCCTGGTCGTCTCGCGTCTTGGCCGCCAGGCAGCGCTCCGCCCAGGCGTGGGTTCGGGCAAGGGCCTGCTCGTTGTAGGTCCGGTCATGAGGAGCCGGGCACTCGTCGAAGGCCATGATGATGTCGGCCCCCAGGTTCTCTTGGATGGCGATGGACTTCTCCGGCGTGAATCGGTGGAGGGAGCCGTCGAGGTGGGAGCGGAACGTGACACCGTCGGTGTCGACCTGGCGCGTCTCCGAGAGGGAGAAGACCTGGAAGCCGCCCGAGTCGGTCAGGAGGGGGTGGCTCCAGGCCATGAAACGGTGGAGCCCGCCATGGGCGGCGATGCGCTCGTCGCCGGGGCGGAGGTAGAGGTGATAGGTATTGGCCAGGATCAGGGTGACGCCAAGCGCCTCCAGTTGGTCCGGCGTCAGGGCTTTGACGGTGGCCTGAGTGCCGACAGGGGCAAACACCGGCGTGCGGAGCTCGCCATGCGGCGTCCGCAGGACTCCAGCCCGGCCCCTGCCGTCACGCGCTTCAGGGCGGAACGAGAAACCATACATGCCTAGAGATTCCAGAACAGGTGCAGCCCGAGCAGACACACCAGCAGGACGATGAGGGTGAGCGGCCCTCCCACACGCAAGTAGTCCCGAACCGTATACCCCCCCGACCCCATCACCAGCGTGTTCGCCGGGTGTCCAATAGGGGTCGGGAAAGCCAGCGAGGAGCCCAGTGCCACGGCCATCGCCAGGCTTCGCGGATCAACCCCGGTGGACTGCGCCAGCGCCAACCCGATCGGGGCGAGCATGATGGGGACTGCGGCCTGGCCGGCGATCAGCTGGTTGAGCACTGTGGCCACCAGTAGCAGGATGCCGGCGACAGCGAGGGTGCCGGCCCCGGCTGAGAGTTGAGTGAGGCTGCTGGCGATCCGGCCGGCCAGGCCCGTGGAGGCGATGGCCGTGCCGAGAGGCCACATCCCGGCGATCAGGAACACTGACTTCCAATCGACCGAGCGGTAGGCATCATCCATCGAGAGACATCCCGTCAGGAGCATCAGGGTGGCCCCACTCAGGGTGATGATGGAGACCGGCAGCCACCCGATCGCGGCAACCGCCAGGGTCAGCAACCCGATCCCGGCTGCCAGCCGCATCTTGCCAGGGTTAAGCACTGCCTCCGGATCCTCCTCCATCAGCAGGAAATCCCGCTCTTCCCGCAGTTGCCGCATTCGCGAGGCGGTTCCCTGAACGAGGATGGCATCGCCGGCCTGGAGTGTGAGATCGGCCACACCGGTCCGCATGGGTTGGCCCTGCCGCCATAAGGCGAGGACGTTAAGGCCGTACTTCTCCCGGAAATGGAGTTGCCGCAATGTCCTGCCTGCCACGCGGGCACGCGGTGAGAGCACAACCTCCCCCAGCACCACCTCTTCGTCCGTGATCTGCAGGGGAACGGCTGGCTCTCCGAGCAGGCGCAAACCATTGTCCTCCAGCAAGCGTGCATCTTGCGCGCCTTGGGTGAAGAGGACATCACCCACACGTATGGTCTCCTCCCGTGGTGGGGCAACCTGGACCTGGCCATTGCGCGCCACTCCCACGACCGAAAGCCCGAGGTCGCGCGCCCAGTTTCCTTGCTCAAGGCTCAATCCTGCCAGCCTGGACCCGGGGAGGACCTCGAGCTCACGCAGGCTCCGCTCGATGCCATACAGGCTCTCGAGCTCGGCTCGCAGCCGAACGGCGCGTGCCGCCTGACCGGCGGGATAGCGGCTGGGCAGCAGCCGCCGGCCGAGCAGCACCATGTAGACCGTCCCGGCCAAGACAATTAGGATTCCCACCGGCAAGAAGTCCAGCAGACCAAATGGGACTAGCCCAGCGTCGCGCAAGGCCCCGCTGACGATGATGTTGGCCGTCGTCAACAGTGTCGCCATGCCGCCCAGGATCGTGCCGAAGGCCAGCGGCATCAACAGGCGGGAGGGCGGGATGCTGGTTTGCCGGGACAGGCTGATGACGGCCGGCAGAAGGACGCCGGCGGCGGCGATGTTGTTCATGAACAAGGAGAGGGTTGCGGCGGCAAGAATGGTGACCAGAACGGCCTGAGCTTCGCCACGGCCGCTAAGCCGTAGCAGTCCCCTCCCCATGGCGTGGGTCACGCCGGTTTGCTGCAGGCCCTCCGAGATGATGAAGATGGAGAGGATCGTGATGACGGCCGGCCCGCTGAATCCGGCGAAGGCCTCGGCAGGCGTCACCAGGCCGCTTAGGCCGAGGGCGACCAGGGTGAGCAGTGCTACAAGGTCCGGCCGAAGCCGGGTGGCGACCATCAAGACGGAGGCGATGACGATGATCGCAAGAAGCAGCGCGATGGGGAGCGTCATGGCGGATGGATTATACCTGGAGCCAGCGGGCGTGCGATTGACCCTCAGGGGAGGGCATCGCCTGGTTCGCACGCGGAGCCGGCGGTTCTCCGATTGCGTTCAGATGCATGTGGGACAGTGACACTGACCGTAGCAGGAGTGGGCCTCGGACCCCCACCCCGTGCCCTCGCGCGGCAGCCCGTAGCGAAGCGGAGGGCCTCCCCTGCGTGGCAACGTCTGTTGACCGGACGGGAAACCGCAGGGGGAGGGGAGGAGATATGG
>CAYQUY010000340.1:0-3027 GCA_964420755.1 uncultured Anaerolineaceae bacterium | reverse complement strand
ATCGTCTGGCCGCGGCCCGCTATGACGGCGCCGTCAACCGGATGGCCCTCGATCCGGTCTTCTTTGCCCGATACCCCGAGGACATGCAGGCGCTCTTTGGTCCCCTTCTGTCGCCCCAGCCGGGCGATCTCGAAGCGATTGCTGCTCCGCTCGATTTCCTCGGGGTCAACTACTACAGCCGAGCCGTCATCCGGCATGACCCCGACGAGCCATTGCTGCAAGCGACGGCGGTGAACCCCGGGGAGGGGGAGTACTCACAGATGTGGGAGATCTATCCGCCGGGGATATATGAGCTCCTCCTCCGCGTGTGGAAGGAATATGGGCAGGCACGTCCGGGAATGAAGATGATCGTGACCGAGAATGGCGTGCCCGTCCCGGACGGCCTTGATTATGATGTCCGCTGCCGCGACTATCGACGGATTCGGTACCTGCGGGACCACATCGCCCGAGTCCATCGAGCCCTGAGCGACGGCGTTCCCCTCGCCGGATATCTCGTCTGGTCCCTCCTGGACAACTTCGAGTGGGCCTTCGGCTACCGGATGCGTTTTGGGCTGGTATACGTGGACTTCGAGACCCAGACGCGAACGGTGAAGGACAGCGGGTGGTGGTACTCGAGAGTGATTCGGGAGAACGGCCTGAATCCAGCCGCCCCCGTCTGGTGAGGGCAGCCGCGAAAGCCGTCCCAAGCAAAGGGCGTCCCCGGTCTCTCAGTGGTGAGAGATACCCGCGAGGGAGGAGCGTCTCGCCATGCGCCGTTCTCTCTCAGTCCTCCTGACGATCGCCCTCGCCCTGGCCTGGATCTCGCCTGCTAGCGCCGCCAATCCTTTGCGCGTCTTCTATGCGGGTCCGGAGGACGGCGTGCGGGCCGCATTGGGCCTGGCAGCTGATTTCCAGCTAGTCAGCGACCCGGCCCAGGCCGACGTCTTCGTCTTAAACGGCGTCATTCCCGATCCAGAGGCCATCGCGGTCCGCCTCCAGCAGGGAGCCGGGCTCCTCCTGATCCTGGGCCCCGACATTGCGGCCGCGGATGTGGATGGCTGGCTCGGTGCGGATGTGCGGTTCGCGTCGCGCGAGGAGCCGCTGAGTCTGGTCCCCAATCCGGGGGCCGAAAGCGATCCGCTCTCGGATCAAGTCCTCTGGACGAGTTCCCCACAGATCCGACAGCGCTTCCTGCTGGAAGGGGCGGAGCTCACGCCTCTGGCCTCCGGCTACGAAGACGGTTCCCTGGTTCTCGGAAGGGGCCAGGTGGGCAGTGGCACGATCTTCGTGTTCTGTGGTTTCCTCGATCAGGACAACCCGCAGTTCCAGGCGTGGGCCTACTTTAATTATCTGATCTACTTCTTGACTTGTTCCGCCGGCGGCAGGACGCCCGTCGATTTCGCCGATTATGCTGGTTCGCCGATTCCACACCCTGGCGAGCAAGCGGTGCTGTATGCGGCGATGGCGGCGATGGTCGTCATCTCGTTTGCCGCCTTCTTCGTGGTCCGCCGCTATAGCCGCGCCCATCCAGAGGAACTCGATACGCTCGTTGCCAACCGGGCCGAGTTCGAGGCGCGCGAGGCCAGGACCGACTGGGAGGAGATCGGCTTCCATCGGCCGCTGGGTGGCTTTCTGTTTGCCCTGATGTTCGGCCTGGTGTTCTTTGTGCCGCTCATCGTCTATCAGAATCTGATCCTACCCACCTACATCCTCCCCTCGGCTCAGGCGCTCGGCATCTGGGGCCGCGTCACCCAGTTCTTCAACCTGCTGTGGGTCCTCTTCGACATGGGCACGAGCTCGGCGTTCATCAAGTTCTTCGCCCAAGATCGCGTCCACGACCCGCGGCGGGCGGTGCAGTACGGGCAGGTCTTCGTCTGGTGGCAGGCCCTGTCAGGGGCGATCCAGGTCGCCCTCGTGACCGCGGTCTCGGGATCGCTGCTTCCCCGGACAACCTACGCGCTGTATGCCTGGAGCATCATCGTCCACACCTTGATCCAGCTGCCTGGTTTCTACCAGGTCTTCCGCCACGCCTTGACCGGCCTGCAGCGCTTTGACTTCGCGCAGATCATCGACATGGCCTGGGCCCTGGCCTTCCCCATGATCACCCAGCCGCTGATCGTGACCCTGATGGTGGCCTGGGGGAGGAGCCACCCGGTCTTCGGCATGGCGATGGGCGGGGTGCTCGGACTGGGGCTGGCGGCTTACGCCGGGGAGTTCCTCTGCCTGGTGCTCGGCTTCTGGCTGTACAGGCGGCTGGGGTACAGCGCCCGCATCCTGTTCCTGGCTCACTTCGACTGGTCGGTGGTCAAGAACGCCTTTCGCTTTGGCGTCTTCGACATGCTGGCTTCCGTGGCCTGGATGGTCGGACAGGCGATCGAGATCCTGATCACCCAGCGCCTGGTCAACTATGCGGAAGTCTGGGGCAACTGGACCATCGCCCAGAACTTCATCTATGCCTACCAGGTGCTGCAGACCCTTTACAGCAACGCCCTCCCGGCCATCTCCGAAGCGATCTCGCACGGGAAGAGGATCCTCAGCCAATACTACTCGGTGATGTCCTACAAGTGGGGCGGGGTGATCAGCGCCTACATCGGCGCCGTCCTACTGGCGGTGGCCGATCGCTTCATCCTGGGCGCGACGGGACCGGAGTTCGTCCGGGCCGCGGCCTACTCGATCCCGTTGATCATCTGGGGGGCGATTCAGTATCCCTCATGGGTGGGCGACAACGTTCAGTTGGGCGCCAACCACCCGTATCTCAAGTCTGCGCTGGTAGCAGCCGAGCAGACGATACGGGTGGTATTGGCTTTCCTGCTTCTGGCGCGGTTCCAGGTATATGGGCTGGTCATCGCCTACTTTGTCGGTCTGCTGACGAAAGACGTCCTGGCGTACTTCGTGAACCACAAGGTATGCTTCCCGCAGCGCTTCTACTTCTGGCAGTCGCTGGCTGCCCCGCTTCTGGCGGGAGCGGCCCATTACGCCGTCGTCCGCTGGCTGGGAGGGCTGATCTGGCGAGGGGATCAGGTGACCAGCGTGCTCGTTCTTCTCGTC
>CAYQUY010000339.1:0-3031 GCA_964420755.1 uncultured Anaerolineaceae bacterium | reverse complement strand
GTCAGAGCTTCGCCACCCATGAGTCGATCGACATCCGCGGCTCGCAGCGGAGGCTGTATCTGATGGGGAGGCGCTAGCGGGTCAGCTGGTGACCGGCCGCCCGTAGGTGTGTGTACGCTTGGAAGGTTGCCGATCAGCCGGCCCGCGGACGGGAGGGATGGGCAGAGTGTGGTCATGGGTGTGAAGGGAACGCCGTTGGCTAGAGGCCCCGCGAGCGAAGCGACGGCAGCCGTGACAGGGATCGAGGCCCCATCCTCGCAGGCCCGGCAATCGCCAACCTTGCTGTCCCGCTGGGCCTTCACCCTGGCGCTGGCGGCGCTCTTCGCCCTTGGGCTTGGCTTGCGCCTGCTCGATCTGACGGACCCGCCTCTTGACTTCCACGCCTGGCGTCAGCTCCGGTCGGCCAGCATCGCGCGTGCCATCTACTACAGCCTGTCTCCGACCGCCGACCCGGCCGTGCGGGAGAGGGCCATCAGCCTCGGCCGGATGGGCCCCCTGGAACCGGAAATCGCGGAACACCTCGCGGCCTACACCTATCTCCTGACCGGCGGCGAGAGGCTCTGGATTCCACGCCTGTACTCCATCCTGGCCTGGATCATCGGCGGCCTCGCACTGTGCGCCTTGGCCCAAGGTATCACCTCCCGGCTTGGTTCCCTGGTAGCCGTGGCCTTCTACTTCGTTCTTCCTTTCAGCGTCTCCGCCAGCCGATCCTTCCAACCGGACCCGTACATGGTCATGTGGACCATGCTCGCGGCCTATGCCTTGTGGCGATGGACCGCTGTGCACACGTGGGGGTGGGCCGTCACGGCGGGCGTCACCTCTGGAATGGCCATCCTTACGAAGGTGTTTGCCGTCTATCCGGTCGCGCTTGCGGCGCTGGCGATCGTCCTGACCAGCTACGGCCTCAAGCGCGCGGCTGCGGATCGCCAGACCTGGCTGGTCGCTGCCCTGATGATCGCCCTGCCGGCCAGTTACTACTTCTTCTCCCTCCCCGGCGAGGCCTCCGCGTACGTGGGGGGATGGGTGCTTCCCTTCCAGAGGCTGCTGGCCACGCCGTCGTTCTATGTCCGGTGGATGACCGCCGTCGATGACCTGATCCCGTTGCCGTTCGTTTTCGCCGGGCTGCTTGGGGTGTTGACACTCCCCGGCAGAGCCAGGGCGTTGAGCCTGGGCTTGTGGGCTGGCTACGCCGCCATCGGCCTCTCCGTCCCATCGCTGATCATCTCTCACACATACTACAACCTGGTCTTGGTCCCGATCGTGGCCTTGTCGCTGTCGCCCCTCGCTGACCTTTTCATGTCGCGGTTGCCACGGCGACCCAGGATTTGGCGCGTTGCTGCCCTCGGGGTCGCATTGGTGGGCGTCGCCTATCCGGCCTGGATGGCGCGCAATGCCCTGGTTGCTGTGGACTACAGGCAGGAGCCCCGGATCTGGCAAAGGATTGGTGAGAGTCTTCCCACCGACGGCCCGATCATTGGCCTGACGCACGACTACAATACCCGCCTGAGGTACTACGGTTGGACGGCTGTCGCCCAGTGGCCGCACGTCTCCGATATGCAGATGAACGCGCTGGCCGGTGGGAACTACGACCTGAACTCGCCGAGCTTCGCGGCCGAGTTCGCGCAGCGGACGGAGGGCTACGCGTACTTCATGGTGACCCTCTTCGGCGAGCTAGATGAGCAGCCGGCCCTGCGATCCATGCTCTACGACCACTACCCCTACGTCGAGGGCGATGGCTACGTCCTCTTCGACCTGCGGGGGGCCAGGTAGCAATCTCGCAGGGTGCCTCTAGGGTGCTCTTCGCCTGGGGCTCTGGAGGAGTCGGCGGATCGGCATGAACCCGGGGAAGAGGACCGAGGAACTGGACGGATCTCATCCGCGCCCAAGTCTGGCCTGCTGGCCTCGGCTGGATTCTGGGGCCGATGCCCTGGGCCGGGTGGACGCAAGGTGAAAATCGTGGATCTGAAGCGGCAAGATCGAGAGGGTCCAGGGGATAGGATCGGCCTTCCCCTCGTGTCGATCGTCACCCCCTCTTTCAACCAGGCCCGGTTCCTGGAGGCCACGCTGCGCTCGGTGCTGGACCAGGACTACCCGCGTCTCGAGTACATCGTCGTTGACGGGGGCTCGACCGACGGCAGTCTCGAGATCATCCGGCGCTACGCAGACCGCCTGGCGCTTTGGGTCTCGGAGCCCGACAAAGGACAAACAGACGCGGTCAACAAGGGCTTCGCCCTCGCCCACGGCGAGATTCTCGCCTGGCTCAACTCGGACGACACCTACCTCCCGGGAGCCGTGAGCGAGGCCGTGCGGTTCCTGGGGGCCCGTCCCGAGGTTGGGATGGTCTATGGCAAGGCCTTCTACATCGACGAGGAAGGGCACGTGGTTGCCCACTATCCTGCGGCCCGGACGGATTACAGAGGGCTCCGGAGGGGCGTGACCACGATCTCTCAGCAAGCGATGTTCTTCCGCTCCCTCCTCTGGCGCATGGTCGGCCCGCTTGACCCTACCTTCTTCTACGCCATGGACTACGATCTCTGGGTCCGGCTCTCCGCCGTCTCACCGATCGCCTTCCACGCGGTCCCCATGGCCAATTTCCGCCTTCACGGCACCTCCAAGTCGCTGACGGCCGCCTACCGCTGCTGGCCAGAGATGATGCGGGTCCACTTCAGGGACGGAGGCTCGGTCTTCTCGGTTCTCTATGCCAAGTACCTGCTCCGCCGCGTCCTGGAGCCTGTGATGCCCCTGCGCATGAAGTGGCGGATGCTGAAGTACTCCCTTCGGTCACGATTCGAGGGATCGAGGTAGCCGTGCGGGGTGTCCCAGCGAGCCCGTTGACACGCAGGCCGCCGTCGAGGGGGAGCTACTCCCCAGGCCTCCTCGGCTCCCTCCGCTTGCAGGCGGCGAAGGGGCAGAGGATCCTGGGGATGGGGAGCGCAGCTCCCCCATCCCCAAGGAATGCCCTCCCCTCCCCCTGCAAGGTACCGAGGAAAGCAGGGACAAGCGACGAGCAGGGGGAGGCCCTCCGCTCACC
>CAYQUY010000338.1:0-3040 GCA_964420755.1 uncultured Anaerolineaceae bacterium | reverse complement strand
TACGGCCGGACGCTGGAGTGGGCGGAGGCTACTCCCGGCGTGATCCTGGAGCGGGGGCAGTTCACGCCCTGGGATGTCTTCCTTGCGTTCGACCGCAGCCTGGGGCAGGCAGAGGAGGACATCCGAGCCCATTACGAGTCGAGTGAGGACATCCGCCTGACCTATCGGGGAGTCCGGGCGCACGTTGGCGCCTCGCATTGGCAGTTCGTGGCGAAGAAGTCCGTCGTGCGGCAATTCGTGCCATTCACCATGGATCGGCCGATGGGGCAGGTGCGCCAGCTGGATCAGCGCATGAACGAGGCCGGCTTCCTGCGATTGATGACGCCCGACCCGCTGGTGATGAACATGAGCAACAGCCTGGAGGCTGTCCCGGGCAAGGCGCCCAGGCGAGGGAGAGCGCCCAGGGCTCGAGGACTAAAGAGACGAATCCTGGGGCTGGCATGGGTCCGGCAGCGACTGCTGGGCCTGTACGACGCCATCTTCCGCTGGTATTACGGGCAGGAGTGAGCCTGTGCTGCAGTCGTCAGAGGTAGGGGTTCCTTAATGGCGGCCAAGCGGGTCTTCATCAGCGCCGACCACGGCTTGGCCATCGTCTACTTTCTGCAAAGCGACGTCGTCCCCACGCTGCTGGAGGGCGGGATCGAGGTCGTGCTGCTCACCGACGATGGGTTGGTAGACCAGATCGGCCGGCGCTTTGGCCGGCCGGGCCTGATCGTTGAGGGGCTGCGGCTGCCGCAGGCACGCGGTTACGCGGAGAGGGTTTCCCCCGAGGGGCAATGGTGGCTGGCCTTCCTGCGCCGGGTGGGATCGTCGGGCCGGATCAACACCGCGGCCATGGATAGCTACATCGAGCAGGTGGCAGCTGAAGAGCCAAACCGGCGTCGCCTGCTGATGCCGCTCGCCTGGCTGACGATTGCTCTCTTGCGACGCTCGAAGGCGGCCCGGCGGCGTCTGGTCGCGGTTCAGCGTCGGTTCACGCCAGCCATCTATGGTGACCTGTTCGAGCGCTACCAGCCTTCGCTGGTCGTGGCCAGCACGGCTGGTTGGCGCCTCGACCGTTATCTGCTGCGCGAGGCTGCCTCCCGCAAGGTGCCAACAGGGACTGCCATCGTGGGTTGGGATAATCCGAGCAGCTACAGCCTCTCGGGCGCGCCGATGGACTTCGTCACCTGCTGGTCGGAGATTCAGAAGCAGGAACTGGTGCTCGGGTCGGACTGGCCGCCGGAGCGGGTGAACATCGGAGGCATCCCGATCTATGACGGCTACTTCCGCGGCGTCTGGCGGATGCCGCGTGAGGAGTACTTCCGCCTGCACCATCTGGACCCTGAGCGCAAGCTGCTCTCGTATGCTTGCAGCTTCGTCTCCTTCGCGCCCAACTACCGGAACGTCGAGGCGCTTGCCCGTCTGGTGGCCTCGGAAACCCTGGCCGCGCCCTCACAGCTCCTGGTTCGCCTGCATCCCAACCATTTCATGGACGTGCATCTTTTCGCAGAGGAACGCCGGCGGATTCAGCAACTGGCGCAACATGTGCCGCATGTGCACGTCGTCGAGCCGGTGCCGATCGGGGGTGAGCTGGGGTACTACTCCGGCGAGGACATGCCTGAGAAGACCTCGATGATGGCACACTCGGACGTCTTCCTGACGGTGTATTCGACGATGGTCGTCGAGGCGGCGATTCACGACCGGCCCATCGTCAGTGTCTGTCTGGACACGCCCGGGGGCTGGAACACGCCGCGCAAGTACTCGCTTCCCCTCTCGCGCATCGGCGACTGGCCGACCCACGACCGCTTCCGGAAGGCGGAGGCAGGGAGGGTGGCGCAGACGGAGGGCGAGATCGCAGATGTGGTCAACGCCTACCTGAGGGATCCGGCGGCAGACCGGGCTAACCGCCAGGCGTTCGTCGAACGAGAGGTGACTTTCACCGATGGCAGTGCTGGGAGACGGACGGCGGGGTACTTGCTTTCGATGGCGTCGTGAGTGGGCGGTTGAGTGGACGGGTCAATGGGGCGGAACCAGGGAGCCGAGATGCAGACCGCCGGTAAACCGGTGTTGCCTTTGGACATCCTTGCCCGGGTGGACGGTTTCGTTGGAGCAATCGCCCACCGCCGCTTCTGGCTATGCCTGGTCGCCCTGCTGGTTTTCGTCATCGTGTACAACGGGCTTGGCGTTATGCCGCATGAGCCATATAGGCTAACCGCGGAGAACCCATTTGAGCGCGTGCAGGCACACAGGGAGAACACCTTCCAGGAATCGCCGCTCCTGCCCCTCGTCGCATACTTCTCTCGCCTCACTTCCCCGTTTTCGTTCAATGCGCTTTGCCTGGCGACCATCATTCTCGCGTATGTCTCATACGCGGTGCAGGCGAGAAAGGGCATGGGCTCCGCCGGCGCTCTCCTGCTGGTGTGTCTCCTTGCCACACATCCGGTGACACTTGTACTGCTATCCTGGCTTGGGGCGCCGGACTGCATCACCTTCCTGTTGACCGTGTTTCTGCTGTTTCTTCGCTCCCCTGCAGTGATTGGCGCCATTTCGTTGCTAGGCGCCTTCAACCATCCAATGATGCTCCTCATCGCGCCCGCGGTCTTGCTCCTCCGAAGCCTGTCGCGGGAAGACGAAATCGGGTATCTGCACCTGGCGGCGAGCGGCATCGGGCTGTTCCTGGGCAGTCTGGCCGTCCGGGGTTTCCTTGAGATCAACCACATTGACACGTACTCACGACTGGACTTCCTGATGAGCAGGACCTTGGCCAGCTGGATCAGGCACAATCTCTCCAATCTGCCCATGGCCCTGTTTTCCCTGCACAATCTCGTCTGGTGTGCCCTTGTCGCTTGCACGGTGCTCTTCTTCCGGCGGAATCGCTCGTACTTCTGTCTCTTGCTCGTCACTCAAGTGGTGATGTACGGCGTCACATTCTTCAACCTCGACACCACGAGGGTCTTCACGCTTCTTGCGTGGGCCCCCGCATTCCACTGCCTGCAGTATTCTCTCCACCTGAGCGGCGAATCTCATGAGACGGAGCAAGGCGCCCAGCTTCGCGGGG
>CAYQUY010000337.1:0-3066 GCA_964420755.1 uncultured Anaerolineaceae bacterium | reverse complement strand
GTCCCAGCAACTCGAACGCTTGCTCGAGATCAGCCGCACCCTGACGGCAACCCTCGATCTTCCGACCCTACTGCAGGCGATCGTCGACGTCGCCGCCGAGCTGACTGCCAGCGAGGGTGCCTCCATCCTGCTGTATGACCCCTCCTCGGGCGAGCTGCGCTTCGCCGCCGGCCCACGTCCCCAGAAGGACGACATGCTCCAGGTCAGCGTGCCACTGGACTCATCCATCGCCGGCTGGATCTTCAAGAACGTCCGTCCGAGGGTCGTCCAGGATGCCTCGCGCGAGCCTCGCATCTTCCGCCAGGTCGATCGCGCCCTGGGCTTCCGCACCCGATCGCTGCTGGGGGTTCCCCTCGTCATCCGCAAGGAACCCATCGGGGTGATCGAGGCCGTCAACAAGCGAGGCACGGGCAATTATACCGAAGATGACCGGTCCATCCTAGAGACGCTCGCCCCTCAAGCAGCCATCGCCATCGAGAACGCCCGGCTGCTGAGCCGCCTACAGGAGGCCAACGTCGAGCTCATGCGCCTCGACCGCATGAAGTCCGACTTTATCGCCGTCGCCTCGCACGAGCTGCGCACGCCCCTGGGCTTGATCCTGGGTCATTCCACCTTCCTGCGCCAACAGCTGCCCGGAGAATACGCTGAGCAGCTTGACGTCATCATGAGCAGCGCGATGCGGCTGAAGACGATCGTCGAAGACATGTCGGCCATCGCCCACAAGGAGCAGGGGCAGTCCCGGATCCGACGCACCCGCTTCTCGATGAGCCAGCTCGTGGCCGAGATGACCGATCGCTTCCAGGAGATGGCCAAGGAGAAGCAGATCGAGCTCGGCTACGACGTCCCGCACGACGACCAGCTGATGGTGAGCGCCGACCGGGACAAGCTGGACGTCGTCCTGGCCCATCTCATCCGCAATGCCATCATCTTCACCGATCCCGGCGGGCAGGTTGGGGTCAAGGCCGAGGCCCTGTCCGGGCATGTCAAGGTCTTCGTCGTTGACACCGGCATCGGCATCCCGGCGGACCAGGTCGAGCGGGTCTTCGAACGCTTCTACCAGGTGGAGTCACACCTGACGCGCCGCCACGGCGGCATGGGGCTGGGCCTGTCGATCGCTAAGGCCATGGTCGAGATGCATAACGGCCAGATCTGGTGCGAATCCAAGGAGGGCACCGGCAGCCTGTTTTGCTTCATGATCCCCGTCGATGAGCAACAGGCCAGTGCCGCCGGTCGCGTCTTCAAGACCTCGTAGTCCGGCCGTGTGGTATAATCCGGGCGCCATCGGGGCGTGGCTCAGCTCGGCTAGAGCGCACGGTTCGGGTCCGTGAGGTCGGCGGTTCAAATCCGCCCGCCCCGACTGGTCGCCTCGCAGTCTCGGACTGCGAGGCGTTTCATTCTCGGTTCCGCACAAGGCTGCCTGGGCAGGCTCTGCCGCGGCTCCTGCGACCTCTGCGACGCTGGGCAGCACACCTCGCATCCGGGAAGGCGTGAGGCCGTCCTGGCTCTTCCCTCCTCCAGCCCGCTACACTCGCATCCCGAACCCCACATCCAGCCTGTAGACGCTTGCGCCAGCCAGTCCTGGCCCCACGGGGCGGGATAGTACCTTGCGCAGGTTCCGTTTGAGGCCGCTTCCAGGTATTATGGCAGAGAGGCGGCCGGAGGTCCGAACGTTCTCCCATTCAGGGAATGGGGGGCGGATTCGAGGCGCGAGCCGATCCCAGGAGTATGTTCCGAGGGGAAGGCAGAAGCGACCGGTCAGCCCGGGCTGAGGCCCAGCCTGGGCAAGGGTGATGGCCAAACCTTCGGCCTGAGGGAGCAGTACGGTTCTACACACGGGAATGTCGTCGTGAGCCGCAAAGTCCTGGTCTTCCTGCTACTCTTGGCGTTGCCGCTCCTGGCGGTCTCCCCGGGCCGTCGGCTCGCGGACGATGGCTGGGAGATCATCGCCGACGGGATCGAGTACCGGGAGTTCCGGGTCTCGGGGCCCAACCGTGTCTACGTTGCCCGCCTCGACCGCCACAATCCCTATGTGACGATCGAAAGCGCCATCGCCCAGGGGGACCCCGAGAGGCGCCTCGAGACCGTCAGTTCGATGGCCGAGCGCTATGAGCAGACGATCAACACCTGGGGCGGCACCTGGGGATTACGCAGCGATGTGGTCGTCGCCATCAACGGCTCCTACCACAATACTGAAACTGGAGAGCCGGAAGGGACGCAGTTCCATTCCTCATGGTTCACCCATTGGCAGGCCGGCTGGCTGGGCCCGGTTGGCTTCGTCTGGACGAGGGACCGGCAGGCGGCCATCGCTACCTGCATGTCCGTCGATCCCGACCGACAGATTCTCACCTACCTGGCCAGCGGCCAGACCCAGCCCATCAGCGGCGTTGATATTGCCTACGTCCGTCACGGGCTCATCCTCTACACTCCCGAGACACAGCCCCTGAGCCCAGGGGGCGAGGATCGCGTTGAGGTCCTGGTCCAGCTGACCCAGCCCGTCTCCGTCACCCCTCCGCCCCACATGGTGACCGGCATCATCCGGGAGATCCACGAGGGCGACGGCCCCATCCCGATCCCGTTTGACCATGTGGTTCTCTCCGGCGTCGGTCGGGCAGGCTCGCAGCTTCTGGATCAGGCCCGGATCGGAGATCAAGTGGGGATCTCGCTCGAGATCACCGATTACCTGGCGGACTGCAACACGCCACGCGATCTCGACCTGACAAACGGCTATGCCGGCGTCGGCGGAGGCTTCATTTTCCTGCGCGAGGGAGAGATCTTCGAGCAAGACGACCCCGGCGCCCGCATGCGCCACCCCCGGACCGCCATCGGCTTCAATGAGGACTATGTGTACTTCGTAGTCGTCGACGGTCGGGATGAGGACTGGAGCGTCGGGATGACGCTCAACGAGTTGGCCGCTTTCTGCCGCGACACCCTGGGAGCCAGCTGGGCTCTCAATCAGGACGGGGGCGGCTCCTCGACCATGTGGGTTGACGGCGTGGTCCGCAACCGCCCCTCAGACGGACACGAGCGGGCCGTGGCCAACGGCATGATGTTCGTGACCCTCCTGCC
>CAYQUY010000336.1:0-3087 GCA_964420755.1 uncultured Anaerolineaceae bacterium | reverse complement strand
GGCGATTCGGAGACACGTATCTGTCATGTACCACGCCCTGCCGCTCAGGCCGCTGGCGCTTGACGGTTGTCAGATGCCGCGTCGGCCTCGGCCGAACCAGGCGCCTCGACATCGAACAGCTCCTGGTTGGCCTCAACCCACTCCTGCAGCGAGGCCAGACCTTCGTTGACGGAAATGCGGGGCGACCACCCCAGGTCGCGCTGCGCCTTGCGGATGTCCGAGATGTAGACTTTCTGGTCGCCCTGCCTCCAGTCCCCAAAGTAGAGCGGGATGGCCCTGTCGAGATTCGCCTCAAGCCGGTAGATGAGCTCGAGAAGCGAGATGGCATTGGCCGGGCCGCCGCCGATGTTGTAGGCCTGGCCTCGGCAGACGTCGATTCGCTCGATGGCCCGATCGTAGACATCGATCAGGTCGTCCACGTGCAAGATGTCGCGCACCTGGCGTCCGTCGCCGTAGATGCTGATCCGGCGGCCCATGACAGCCGAGATCACGAAATGCGCCACCCACCCCTGGTCCTCGACGCCGAACTGGCGCGGGCCGTAGATGCAGGACTGGCGGAAGACGACCGTCCTCAGCCCGTAGATCCGGGCGTAGTCGAGCATGTACAGATCGCAGGCCCCTTTGGAGCAGCCGTAGGGCGAGTAGAGGTCGATGGGAGCGTCCTCGGCGATCCCCTGCGGGCGATCCGGCAGAAGGTGGCGCAAGGTCCCCTCGGCAACCTTGACGCTCTGCAGGGCGCCATAGACCTTGTTGGTCGAGGAGAACAGGACGATGGGGTCTCCGCCGGAATGCCGGGCGGCCTCCAACACGTTGATGCCACCCAGGGCGTTGACCAGGAAATCCTCCCTGGGATCGACGACCGAGGTCGTCACGGCGACCTGTGCCGCCAGGTGCGCTGCGACATCGGCGTCTTTCATCGCTGCGCACAGCGCCTCCAGGTTGCGGACGTCGTCGCCCACGATCGTCAGTCGCCCGCGGCCCTGGGGCTCGAGCCAGGCCGCGTTCTTCTCTGCGCCGCGGCGCGAGAAGTTGTCATAGGCGACGACCTCCCAGCCGCGCGCCAGGCAGTGGGCGGCATAGTTGCTGCCGATGAAGCCGAGGCCCCCGGTGATCAGGATTCGCCGCCGCTTCTTCCCGCTTCCCCTGCTCTTCGAGTGACTCCCAGGCTTAGTCTCCATCGTTCTGCCCCTCATCGCATCTGCCGAGTCCTTGACCGGTCTGACCCACGCATGTTTCCTTCCCGCACGACCCGCCGACCAGCATCCCCGAAGAGCGCTTTCTCGGCTCGCCTGCACTGTTCGCCATCACTTCTCTCTCCTCCAGCCGAGCAGCCGATCCCAAGCCCGAGGGCGGTCGCCCGGGGGCTTCCCCCCGTGAATCTCCGCAAGGTACCGCTCTTCGATCTTCTCGCCCTCGAGGCTCTCCAAGGGCTCCAGCAGCCAGCCGTGGCTGAACCACCAGAAGGCCGCCAGCCAGAGCAAGATGATGATCGTGCTACCGTAGTCATGGTAGATCACCGCGGGCAGCTGCCCGAAGAAGTACGCGACCGCGGCCACCGATGTGATCCGCAGCAGGTTCACCAGAAACGTCCCAAGCAGGCCGACGATCATCGTCTCGGCCTTCGAAATGCGGGTGAATGGCCCTTGCATGCCCGTCAGCAGCGTCGCCGCGTAGAGGATGAAGGATTGCCAGCCCACGCAGTTCCACGAGATGTAAACCGGCAGGACGTACCCGCCCTTGTCCAGCAGGATGGTGCTGGTGGTGACCTGGGTCGGGATGCCGATGAAACCCAGCAGGACCGCGACCAGGCGCACCTCCCCGGGCACGACCCAGTTGGTGAGAAAAGCGTCCAGCCCCAGCGTCTCGACCACCCGCGTCAGGAATTCGTTGAAGGTGGTGACAAAGGGCAGGATCATCAGCAGGATCGCTGCCATCATGAGCAGCAGGCGGAAGATCGGCCGCCGCATCTCCTCAACCTGGCTGGCCTCAACCAATGTCACGGAATCGGTTTCAAGCGGCTTCTCCATCGTCAAGCCCCTTTCCTCTTGATACTCCCCGTCGGGCACGATCCCCTCCGAAGACATCACCCACCTCGTTCCGAGCCTGCATTAACGCGCCACCCGGCGGATCACGCTATCCACCCCGCCGGCAACGGTTGTACCTAGGCGTAAGCAGTTGCCAGAGCCATGCCTGCCACTTATGGGGGGCGTCCTGAAGGCGCCTCCCCGCAATGGGTCTACGTTCGCCCAAACCCGCCGCCCTGCGGGCTCTTGGTCCCCGCCACCATCCGCACGCGAGGATGGGGATCAACAACCCGATCGGAATCAGAGCCACGGCGCTCTCGGGCACGGTTACCAGAGGCGTGGCGAGGTTGCTCGGGTTGGTTCCCGAGTCATAGGCCAGCACGAACCTTTCGCCGCCGTTGATGGCGGAGACATTGACCTGCACCCTCAGCCTTCTCGGGTCTGCCGAGGTGAAGGTCTGCGCGGACCCGGAACCGATGCTCAGCGCATAAGGATTGGCCGTGCTCGAGTTGATTGTGATTGTGGAAGAGGTAACGATCGTGGTTGCGCCCGAGCCGTCCGGGGCCGTGTGGGAAACGGTCACGACGACCTGTACGTTGGCGCTGGTCTGTTCGCTGCTGAGGCTTGTGCTCGGTTCCTTGTAGCGCAGCGCAATGATGTGGGCGTACCGTGCCGTAGCGGTCTGGCCGGATTCGGCCCGATAGCGTGTGTCCACAGTCCGGTTGCCAGAGCTCCTCTCGGCGTAGGCCCAAGCTATCTCGCGGGCGTAGCTACTTCGCGCAATGGCCACCTCTTCTTCGAGCATCTGGGTCCCGGCCAACCGGACCTCACCGTAGGTAGAGAGAGTGAGGCTCGACACCGTGTGGTCCATCCCCATGACAACCAGGTAGACGTAGTCATGCGCCGTGGACTGGCTGGCGGTGGTCAGCGTGTTCTTGGTCTGGTAGGTCGTCTGGGTGGTCTGCGTGGCGCTCGCCTCGTCAGCCACCTCAACCCCTTCGAAGACATCGGCGCGAAAGAGCAGTTGGGTCAGCCCCTGGCGGTCGCTGGCACTCGTAGTGTC
>CAYQUY010000335.1:0-3088 GCA_964420755.1 uncultured Anaerolineaceae bacterium | reverse complement strand
GGAGAATGCCGCGTCATTGGCGGTCTCCTCCTTCTGGAATCGGGTGTTCTCGAGCAGCAGGATCTCGCCCGGCTTGAGCGCCTTGGCCGCCTTCTCGGCCTCCGGTCCAACCGTGACAGGGCAGAAAGCTACCGGCCGCTTGAGGAGCTCCGACAGCCGTTCGGCAACTGGCCTCAGGGTGAACTCGGGCTCGGGCTTGTCCTTCGGCCGACCCAGATGGGAGCAGAGGATGACGGCCGCGCCGTGCTCGATCAGGTATTGGATCGTCGGCAGGGCAGCCAGGATGCGGGTGTCGTCCTTAACCTCCCCCTCCTTGAGAGGAACGTTGAAGTCGACGCGCACCAGCGCCCGACGGCCCTTCAGGTCAACGTCTCGTATCGTCTTCTTGTTGAACATGCCCCAAGATGCATCCGGCGCCGCGTGGCGGCGCCGGACGGCTGCCTCCTTGGTCCTAGAGTCCCTTTGCCATCAACGCCGCCAGGTCGGCGGTGCGGACGGAGTATCCCCATTCGTTGTCGTACCAGGCGACGACCTTGATCATGTTGCCAGTCAAGACCATCGTCGAAAGGCCGTCGACGATCGAGGAGCGGGTGTCTCCCTTGAAGTCCAGGGAAACCAGCGGCTCGTCGGTGTAGCCCAGGATGCCCTTCATCGGGCCTGCGGCGGCCGCCTGGAAGGCTCCATTTAGCTCTTCTACAGTCGTGGCCTTCCCGACCTCAGCCACGAAGTCCACGACCGACACGGTCGCGGTGGGGACCCGCAGGGCAAACCCGTCGAACTTGCCCTTGAGATCCGGGATGACCTTGGCCAGTGCCCGGGCAGCGCCGGTCGTGGTCGGGATGATATTCAGGCCGGCGGCGCGAGCGCGGCGCAGGTCCTTGTGAGCAAGATCGAGGATCCGCTGGTCGTTGGTGTAGGAGTGGATCGTCGTCATCAGGCCGCGCACGATGCCGAGCTTGTCGTGGACCACCTTGGCCGCTGGTGCCAGACAGTTCGTCGTGCAAGAGGCGTTGGAGACGACGTGGTGCTTGGCGGGATCGTACATGTCCTCGTTTACGCCGAGCACGATCGTCAGGTCCTCATTCTTGGCCGGAGCCGTGATGATCACCTTCTTCGCCCCGCCGACCCCGATGTGGTCGCCTGCACCAGCCTTGTCCCCTGAAGCCTTGGCATCGGTGAAGACACCGGTGGATTCGATGACCAGCTTGACGCCAATGTCTTTCCAAGCCAGCTTGCGGGGATCCTTCTCGGCGAAGACCTTGATCCGCTTGCCATCGACCAGCAGGTCCCCGCGTTCCACATCGACCGTGCCGGAGTAGATGCCGTAGTTCGAGTCGTACTTGAACAGGTGGGCATTTACCTTGGCGTCAAACAGGTCGTTAATGGCCACAACCTCCAGTTCCTTGCTGTGATATTGGAGGATAGCCTTGAGGACCTGCCGTCCAACCCGTCCGAAACCGTTGATGCCAACCTTGATGCCCATCGGAATGCTCCTGTTGCTCTGCTATTAGTTCAGTGCCGCTGGTCGCTCCGGCGGCCCGGCTGTCACCGGTTCGAGGGGACCGGTGCTCTCCTCCAGCAATGTGATCAATGTCTCCGCCAGCTTGCCCGAGTCGTGACGCCAAGGTTTCGCCAGATCGACGAGGTCCGCGGTGTGGACAGGAACCATCCCGGGGCCGTCCTCGCTCTGGCCCACCCAGGCTACTCCCTCTGGCAACTGCCCTTCGCGCCGGTCATTGACCAGCATCACGTCCACCAAGCCTTTGCCGGCATGATCCTCGATGGCCGCCAGGTGCTGCCGGCAGCCAAAGCCGTCCGTCTCGCCCGGCTGGGTGGCCACGTTGCAGACGTAGACTTTGAGCGCCCGGCTGCTGCGGATCGCGCTCACCAGATCGGGGACCAGCAGATTCGGCAAGATGCTGGTGAACAGGCTGCCCGGGCCGACGACGATCAGATCGGCGTTCAGCAGGGAACGGATCGCCTCGGGATGGGCCGGGGGTTCACTGGGCTCAAGATGCACGTGGCGGATGGACCCTGGCGCCTCCGGGATCTGGCTCTCGCCGACGACCCGCACCGCGTGCGCTTCCAGCGACTTGTCTGCCGTCAGCGAGACATTGCTGAGGGTTGAGGGCAGAACCTGCCCCCTCACCGCGAGAACCCGCCCGGCCTCCATGACCCCCTTGTCGAAGCTTCCGGTCACGCCCGCCAGGGCCGCGATGAACAGGTTGCCGAAGGAGTGGCCATCGAGCTCACCGCCTTCGGCGAACCGGTACTGGAAGAGTTGCGTCAGTAGGTCCTCGTCGTCGGAGAGCGCCGCCAGGCAGTTGCGCAGATCCCCCGGCGGCGGAAGCCCCAGCGAGCGACGCAGGCGGCCGGAGGAGCCGCCATCGTCGGCGACCGTGACGATCGCCGTCAGGTTCCCGCTGTGGTCTTTCAGACCGCGCAGCAGGGTCGCCAGGCCGGTTCCGCCGCCGATGGCCACGACCCTCGGCCCCCTGCCCAGGCGTCGATGTTCCGTGACCGCATCCAGGACCGGCTTGCCGGGCCGCAGGTAGGGCGCCAGGAGGGTCCGGTTGAGGCGGAAGATGGCGAAGGCGACCAGGCCGAATCCGACGACGCCCAAGATAGCGGCCCGTACCCAGCGCGGCAAGGCCCGCATACTTAGAACGGCCAACCAGGGGGACTCGGGGTGCGCGCGGTACATGTCGAGCAGGAAGATGGCCAGGCCGAGCCCGATCAGGGCCATCCCCAGGATGACGATGATGAACCAGCGCTTGATCCCTAGACCTGGGCGGAGCCAACCCCAGAGCGACCGCCTGTGGTTAGCAGTGCCCCCATTCGACTGGGGGGAGGATCCGTTTGAAGCCACGGAATTCACTATACCAGAAGGCTGATGGACCGTCAACGAAAGAGAATCAAGGGGACAGGGGGGCGGTTGCCGGGCCGCAGCCACCCGTGGGACAGGCCCGGAAGGATCGCCCGAGCCTCTGGTCACGGCACCCGCTCAGGCAACGCTTCAAGGCCCGATGAAACACCGTCCGTCGCATGGCAATGTCCTCCTTGGCCGACCCCCTGTACGCAGGTATAA
>CAYQUY010000334.1:0-3090 GCA_964420755.1 uncultured Anaerolineaceae bacterium | reverse complement strand
GTCCTACTCCACCGGCGCCTCCTCCGTGACACTTCGCGGGCTGGGCAATGCCAACTTCGACAGCATGACATTCGAGGCAGGTGCTGGCACGTACACGCTCGACTTCTCTGGCCAGCTTCAGCGCGACGGCACCGTGCATATCTCCACAGGCCTTAGTGCGGTGAGGATCGAGATCCCGACGGGGGTCTCGGCCCGGGTCACGCTGACGGGCGCGCTGCAGGACGTGACCACGGTGGGAAGCTGGTCGCAACACGACCGAATCTACGAGACCGAGGGATTGGGACCGAGTCTCAGGATCAGTATCGAGATGGGGCTCGGCTCCCTGACGCTCGTTTCGAACTAGTTTTCCTGGACAAGGCGGCTGACCTCCCAGGAATTGCAGGCTTCCTGGGAGGTTCGTTTTCACCTGCCGCCCAGGAGCGACGGCAGGCGCTCAATCAGGACTGGCCCCGTCTCTTCCGTCAGAAGGGTCGGCTCCCGATCAGCGACGGTATCGCCCCCGCGCCTGCCGACTCGCTGCGCCACACAACGGGATCATGCCCCGTCCGCGCGGAGAGGGCATAGCCGAAGGCCGCCCCAACGCCCGGCGAGCCCCGCAACCTCCGATAGTATTCCAGGTACTGCTGGGCTTTGTGTGCGTCAGGCGCAGCCGAGGGATTGGCAAACTCCGTCACAAAGAGCAGCTTGTCCGGGTAGCGGACGCGGTACTCCTCGACGAGCAAGCCTCCGGTCAGCGCGTTCATTCCGGCCAGATCCGTCCAGAAGCAGCTCACGCCGAGCCAATCCGCCGTCTGAGCGGCCTCTTCGGCCTCCTGGAGGAAGTGCATGGCATCCTCCCTCTGGCCAGGGACCAGCACGCCGGCGGACAGCCCCGGGAAGCCGAAACGAGCCTCGGGATAGCGGGCCCGCAAGGTGCCCACGACCTCGCCGAACCAGCCCCCGAACTCCCCGCCGCCGGCCCAGGAACGCTGCCAGCCCTCGACCTGAAGATTCGGGTTGGCGTGCACCTCGAAGTATCGCAGCCCAAGGCGGTAGAGACGGCCGATCTCGGGCTCGGTCAGGGCTAGGAATCGGCCTGCAGGCACCGCCTCGCCCGAGAAGTCTGCCGTCAGCCGGGCCATCAGGAAGATCCCGGGATTGATCGCCCTCAGTCTCTCGATCGTTTCCTTCGTCTCCCCCATCGACACCTTGACAGCCTCGGCGCGTGCTTCCTTCAGGGCCTGCAGATCTCCCTCTTCCAGCCCGCCCCCGATCCGGCCGTGGACGCCGACCAGGCACTTCCCTGCCGGCCAGTCGTAGTCTGTCATCGACTTCCCGGTGGACCCGTCGGGCCAGACGAGAAACGGTGTCGGGTCGATGACGTCCTTCGGGTACGTCGTCTCTCCCCGTTCGGTGGCGCCATCGCGCTTGAGCGTCAGGTGCAAGTGCGCCCCGGACGAGTTCCCCGTCGAGTCGGCCTTGCCCACCACCTGCCCGGCTGCCACCGCCTCCCCGACAGAGACCTCAGCCTTTCTGAGGTGGCAGTACACGGTCTTGTAGCCGTCAGCATGTCGCAGGCGCACGTGAATCCCGTACGGATGATCGCGGGGGTTGCTGTGGACTTCGTAGACCGTCCCGTCGGCGCAGGCGTAGATGTTCGTGTTGGTCAGGGCCCGGAAATCGAGACCCTCGTGACCGGGCATGCCATACCGTTGGTAGATCTGGGGATTGGCGCCGAACCTCTGTGTGATCACCGGGTAGTCGGTCGGCCAGAGCAAGTAGAAGGGGCGATTGCGCTGACCGTACCGGTCCTGCGTCTCCAACCTAGTCCTCAGCACTTCCCGGAGCTCGTCAGGCGTGCTCACCGGGATCGGATCGAGCCGGACCCCCGGGCAATTGGAAGCGAACCAAGTTTCCATGTCACCGTGCTCAGGGTAGCCATCGGCGACGGCCGGGAAGGTAATCACCTGCCGGGGTGCCATGTAGTTGGCCGCAGTGGCCGGCTCGGAGGTCAAGTTCACGCCGAATTCGAGCACATAGTCCTTGCAGGCCCGGAGCCAGGCCCAGTAGTCCTGCTTTGGAAGAAGGATGATCTGGTAGTCCATGAAGCGGACCTCCCGCCCGAGGTAAGGGTTCTTTGTCTGGTCCTGCCTTCGTCAGCCGCAGAGGACGGCAACCCTGCGTGGGGTGGTTGCAGGATTGGGGCCTTAGCTGAAGCCCAGGCCCTTGGCTTTCAAGGAGACGTAGCAGTTCTTGCCGATGATCAGGTGATCGAGGACATCGATGTCCAGCAACCGACCGGCCTCGACGATCCCTCTCGTGACCGCCACGTCGTCCGGGCTCGGCGCCGGGTCACCGCTGGGGTGGTTGTGGACAACGATCACCGCCGCGGCATTTGCCCGCACCGCGTCGCGGAAGACCTCACCCACACGGATAAGCGAGGTGTTCAACGAGCCCTGGTAGACATCCACCTGGCGGATCAGGCGGTTACGGGTGTCCAGGAGCAGGACTCGCAGGTGCTCCTGCTCCATGGCCCCCATTTCATACATGACCAGGCCAGCCGCCTCGGCGGGCGACTGGATGGAAGGTCTCTCCTCCGGCGTCGCGGCCGCCAGGCGCCTTCCCAGCTCGATCGCGGCCTTCAGCAAGGCGGCTTTGGCGGGACCGATACCGTGCTGAGCGCAAAGCTCGTCAAAGGCGGCCCTGTGCAGCCCCGGCAGGCCGCCCAGCGCGCCCAGCAGGCTTTGCGCCAGCTGGATGGCGCTCACGCCTTCCACTCCCGACCGCAGGAGAACCGCCACCAGCTCCGCGTCGCTGAGAGCGTGCGGGCCCAGCGCCGCCAGACGCTCCCGCGGCCTCTCCGAGGCCGCCATGTCGGCGATCCGGTAGGCAGAGGTTCCTTCGCTCTCCCCCGTCATGGCACGCTCCTTGCGTCGCAGCGATCCGGTTCAGTCTGGCGCCAGAGGGAAGCCCGCAGGACCCCCAGTGCGGCCTTCTTGAGAGACCAGCCTGTCGCCTCAGGCCCCAATAGGAATAACGGCCAATACCAGCCACACTGTCAGCAACGGTTGAATAATAGGCCAAAACCAACGGTCGAAAACTAGGCCACCC
>CAYQUY010000333.1:0-3113 GCA_964420755.1 uncultured Anaerolineaceae bacterium | reverse complement strand
TCGTCGAAGCCTTCTGGCTTGAGTGCGAGACGCTCCCCGTCCAGCAGGCCGGTGACTCCTGTCTGGCCAGGCTCGGGCCGCTTGGCCTGGCACGCCGGGCAGGTGGCCGGGTCATGCGGGACATACTGGACAGGTTCCTCGTAGGTCGTCACAAACCCCTCGAAGTTGCGCAGCACGACCCGGTGATCCGACATGCTGATCAGATAGCTGGGCATGACGGGGATCTTGCCACCGCCGCCAGGCGCGTCGACGACGTAGGTGGGGACGGCAAACCCGGAGGTATGGCCACGCAGACCTTCCATGATCTCAATGCCCTTGCCCACTGGCGTGCGGAAGTGCCCGGAGTCCTCCACCAGATCACACTGGTAGAGATAGTACGGTCGGACCCGGAGGCGGACCAGCTCCTGGACGAGCTGACGCTGGATGTGAACGCAGTCGTTGATCCCGGCCAGGAGCACCGACTGGTTTCCCAGGGGGATGCCGGCCCGGGTCAGGCGATCACAGGCCTCGGCCAGCTCGATGGAGATCTCGTTGGGGTGGTTGACGTGGATGTTCATCCACAGCGGGTGGTACTTCTGGAGCATGTTGCACAGATCGTCGTCCACCCGCATCGGCATGAAGACCGGGACGCGCGAGCCGATGCGGATGATTTCGATGTGCTCGATCTCCCGCAGACGGGAGATCAGCTCCTCCAGGAGCTTGGGGGCGAGCGTCAGCGGGTCGCCACCCGAGAGAAGGACGTCTCGCACCTGCGGGGTCCGGCGCAGGTAGTCGAGCTGCATATCGAACTCGGCCCGTGTGAATTGCTCCGAAGGGTTGCCGACGATGCGGGAGCGGGTGCAATAGCGGCAGTAGGAGGCGCACTGGGTGGTCACCATCATCAGAACGCGATCGGGGTAGCGATGGACCAGGCCAGGGACCGGTGAATGGGCGTCCTCCGCCAGCGAGTCCTCCGTCATGGCGGTGAACGGCACCATCTCGGTCATCGTCGGGATCACCTGTTTGCGGATGGGGTCGTTGGGATCGTCGGACCGGATCAGGGAGATGAAGTAGGGGGTGACATCGACGCGGAAGATGTTCGAGGCCGAAAGGGCGCGGCGCTCGCTCTCGGTGAGCGGCAGAACCTTCTCGATCTCCTCAGATGAGTTCAGGCGGTGGCTAAGCTGCCAGCGCCAGTTGTTCCATTGTTCGTCCGGCACGTCGGCGTAGATGGGTGCCCGACGTGACGTAAACGCTCGCTTGGCCATTCGTTCCTCCAGACCGAGTGGACGGGCAAGTCAGTAGCAGGGGAAGAACAGTGTCTCTCACGCCAGGGCGCGAAAGGAAGGGCTCGCCCTTCAGCCAGGGGGTGAGGGCGGGTCGTGATCCGGGCGCTGGAACCCGGCATACTGGCCGAGGGAGAGGCGTGCAACCATGCGTTGATTGTAGCCGGGGCAAAGGCCGCGGTCAATGCCGACGGTGAGGGGAATGCCAAGCGTGCCCCGGGCCGTTCTCCACCGTGGGGCGGGGGAGACACAGGCGCCTATCGAGCGTAGGACAATCGTCCATTGACGGCGCCCGCAGCTTTCCCTTATACTGACCATGAAGTAAGGAGGGGATGCCGCCATGAGCGGAGCAGCCCGAAAGCTTGGGGTTAGCTGTCCATAGGCACGAGGCGTGGCGCCGCGTGCCTTTTTGTTCTCCGCCACCCTAGGAAAGGAGACTCTATGGATAACGCGATGATCGGCAAGATTGAGAAGGCTAAGCGCTACGCGGAGCAGCGCGAGCGGATTCACATCCAGTCCCTTCAGGCAACCTTTGACGGGGAGAACAACCCTCACGCGGTCGAATTCTCTATGGGTAGCTGGAAGTGCGATTGCGACTTCTTCTTAAGTCGCGGTGTGTGCAGCCACACCATGGCGTTGGAACGGATTCTGGAAGGGATGTTGCCGGAAGTCGCTCAGGCTAGCTGAGCCTAGCGGTTTGGAGCCGCCGGGTGTGGGAGTACCTCCTGCACCCGGCTTCTTTTTTTGTCGCATGGTAGAATGCGCCGGACGAGGGCCCGGAAGGCCAGGAGGACCGTGTTCAAGCGTTGGCAGTTCTGGATTGGGTTGCTGATCAGCGCCGTGTTCGTGTGGTGGGCCCTGCGTGGCCTCCGCCTGGGAGACGTCTGGGAGGCGGTGAAAGGGGCGAACTACTGGTGGCTGATCCCCGGCGTCGCCGTCTACATGGTCGGTGTCTGGGCACGGGCGTGGCGTTGGCACTACCTGCTGCGCCCCTTGAAGCGAATCCGGACTGGGACCATGTTCCCCATAGTCGCCATAGGCTACATGGGCAACAACATCTACCCGGCGCGGGCTGGCGAGGTCCTGCGCGCCTATGTGCTGCGGCGACAGGAGGGGGTGCCAATCTCCGCCTCGCTCGCCACCATTATTGTGGAGAGGGCTTTCGACGGCGTGGTGATGCTCGGTTTCGTCTTCCTCAACCTGCCGGAGTTGGCCCGACTGACCTCTGCTTCCGGGTTGGTCGGCGACATCCGCACCCTGACACTGTGGGGGACAGCGGCATTCATCGGGGCTGTCATTGTCTTCCTGGGCCTGGCGGCCTTTCCTGCCCAGGCTGCCCGCCTCGTCGGTTGGCTGAGCGATCGGCTGATGCCAGAGCGCTTCCGCCCCCAGGCGCGCTCCCTGACCGAACGCTTCCTCGGCGGCCTGGCCTCGCTCCGCTCTCCGGCGGACGTGGCCATGGTCTTCATCACCTCCGTCGTGATCTGGCTCCTGGAAACGGGCAAGTACTGGTTTGTCATGCACGCCTTTCCTTTCCGGGTGAGCTTCTTTGCATTGATGTTGATGAACGGGATTGTGAACCTGTCGACGACCATCCCCTCGGCGCCCGGCTACGTTGGCACCTTCGACGCGCCCGGGATCGCCGTCCTTGTGGCCTACGGTGTTCCTAGCGCGCTGGCAGCTGGGTACACACTGGTGCTCCATGGCGCGCTGTGGTTCCCCATCACGCTGTTGGGGGCTTACTACATGGCCCGCCGGAGCCTGAGTTGGGGCCGGGTGCAGGCGGAGATGGCGCAGGAGAGGGTGGGGTGAAAGTCGCTGTCATTGGGGCCGGGGTGGGAGGCCTGG
>CAYQUY010000332.1:0-3117 GCA_964420755.1 uncultured Anaerolineaceae bacterium | reverse complement strand
AGGAGCATCCGTCGCCCTGCCCCGTCGGTTCGTGCCCCGTCTGTGCGATTGCCTGCTTGCTGGCGCCCTGCGGCTCCCGCCTCACGGCCGGTGGCCGTGGGCCGCTGTTAGGGCCATGGACGAGTCCCGGGCAACGGCATCCCGGCAACCCTCGGCCCACCAACACCCCCGTGTGCCTATGGCGAAGTGGGGACAGGCGAAGCCGGGAGTTCGTAAAGGATCCGGTTCGCCGCGCTTGAGATAGTGCAGGCCGCGATGACCCTCGAGCCTTTGGTCAGGGTGCCCTGATACGGTTCCTCGCCATAGTGCGCCACCCAGCCATCAAGCACAAAGGGCAGCGCGCCGCCCGCCGGCAGCCACTCACCGTTGAAGCGCCTGGCGACGTGGACATGCGTTCCCGTGGCCTGGCCCCCCTCGCACGAGGGATGCCCGATCCGGTCACCCGGCTGGACCTCCACGCCGGAAGCGATCCGGCCTTCCTCCTGAATATGGAAGAAGAAGATGACCCAGCCGGTGCGCTCGTCCCCGTCTCCGTCAAGATCCAGAAGCACGGCGGCCTCGCCGCTGCGAGCGATGACACCCGCGGCCGGGGCGGCCACCCACTCCTCCGATGGCGCGCATCCCCCCTCCTCCGAAGGCGGCGCGAAGTCGAGGGCGCCCAACGGCAGGGCCGTGCCCCACGAGTAGTGAGGTCCCGCGGTGAAGTCCCAGATCCGATCAGGGAGGAAGGGCAAACCGAGTTCAGGCTGCTGCAGATCGGCCGGGATGAAGTCCAGGGCGCGAGCAAAGGGATCGCCCCACAAGGCGACGACGGTCTGGTAGAAGCCCTCCGGGCTGACCGCGGCCTCGAACTCGCCCTGCCCGTACAGGCCAGCGAAGAGCATCTGCAGGCCTACCGTTCCTGCGTTCAGCCAGGGATCAGGCCGGACGAGCAGACCGTCGGACAACTCGAACTCACGGAGCGTACCCATCCGCCAGCCGTAGTAGCCGTCGTTCAGCCGCTCGGCCGCCCAGATCAGCTGGCGGTAGAGACCTTGGTAGCGCTGGTCACGGTAGCCGAGCGGATAGGTTGCCTCGTCGCCGTCGGGGAACGGCTTGGTCAGCGCGTGGGTCTGGTGCTCCAGAAGTGCCAACAGCAAGCGCGGGTGGATGGAGTAGTTGCGGGCAACGACCTCCACCACCTCCCATGCCGGCCGGGTCCGCCGAAAGGCATAGTCGGTCAGACCGCTCAGAAACCCCGGCCGACTCTCGATCTCCTCCTGAATATCGAAACCGACGGCCGAGGGCCCATTGACCACCTCGCTGTCGGGAAGCACGTGGAACGTAGGACCGGTGAGGGCGACATAGTAGGCGGGAACCTGGAGTGGATACCCCGGTGGCATTGTCGTAACCCCGGGCGGAACATCGGGATTGGACGCCAGGATTCCTTCGACCGTCGTGTTGAAATGGGCGGCGATCGCGGGCAAGGTGTCACCCGTCTGCACGATGTACTGGAAGATCTGCCCCGGAGGGAATGGCGTTCTGACGGGGAGCGGGGTTGGTTCTGGGGCAAGGGTCGCGACGACAGTAGGAGAGGCGATGACCCCTTCATTGGCAGCCGGCACACAAGCGGCCAAGACCAGGGTCACGGCCAGAAGCTGGCATATTGTCGAACGCCGGGCGCGTCTCATCGGCTGATGTACGTCTCACGGCTGGCGCAAGAGCAGGCGATCACCGTCCGGTCGCCTTGCGTGAGCGAGCCCTCGTAGGGACGGGAGCCGGCGTGAGCGATCCAGCCGCTGAGATTGAACGGCAGCGGGCCATCGGCCAGCACCCATTCGCCGTTGTACTTCCTCACGATGTGCACGTGGGCGCCCGTGGCGACGCCGCCCTCGCAGGAGGGGTGCCCGATCAAGTCCCCTTCCTCGACGAATGCCCCCTGCTGAACCCGGCCCTCATCCGCGATGTGCAGGTAGATCAGCACCCAGCCGGTCTGCTCCCTGCCGTCCCCGTCCAGGTCAATGACCACCACGCCGCCGCCGGAGCGCAGGATGAGCCCGGGCGCGGCCGCCACCGCCCAATCCTCCGAGGTGCCGCAGCCGGCCACCATTGAGGAGGGCGCGAAGTCGAGAGCGGCCCAGGCCGCCTCCGCCTCCCAGGCCCCATGGGGACCGCCGGTGAAAGCCCAGATGTGCCCGGGCAGGAAGGGCAAGATGAGTGCGGGCTGCTCCACGCCGGGCTCAAAGATGGGGAAGTCCATCACCCAGGGATCCCCGAACATCCGCCCGTAGACGGCCATGAAACCCTGCGGGCTCAAGGCGTCGACCCAGTCGCGACCCGAGAGCTCGAGGGAGAAGTAGTACTGCAGCGCGGCGGTGCCTGCGTTGAGGTCTGGCGCCATCCGAACCCTCGAGCCATCGGAGAAAGCCAGCTCGGTCAGCGTCCCACTACGCCAGCCATAGTAGCCAACCCCCAGCTGGTTGGCCAGCCAGGTCAACTGGCGAAACAGCCCCTGGCACTGGGGATCGCGGTTGCCCATCGGATAGGTCCGTGCCTCGCCAACCGGAGGGCTCGGGCTGGTGACCCATCCGGAATGGTACTCGAGCAGGGCCAGCAGCAGGCGGGGATTGACGGAGTTGTCCCGGGCTGCCAGAGCGACGACTTCAGCGCCCGATCGCCATCGCTCACCCACATACTCACGGTACTCCAGGAGGTATCCCCCCTGCCCCTCGGCAAAGGCAGGGACATCGAAGTCGGCCGCGTTGGCGGAGAAGACGACTTCACTGTCGGGAAGCAGGTGATCGGAGGGCCCCGTTCCCCCGAGGCGGCGCGGGATGATCAGGAGCTGTCCTGGGTCAATCAGGCCCGAGGCCGGCAGCGGGCTGGTCGAGGTGATGTCCGTGGGCAACACGCCAAAGCGCAGTGCGACGGCCGTCAGTGCGTCTCCTGGCTGGGCATAGTAGAGGATGTCCTGGGGAGTTGTCTCCGGGCCGAAGGTAGGTGTCGGGGGATAGGTCGGCGAGGCGGGCGGTGTGGGCTGTTGGGGTGTGGGCGTCACGGTCGGCAAGATGTCGGCGACGGCGGTCGCCGGCGCATCGGTCCTCAGGATGGTCGTCGGCGAAGCAGGCTGCGGGAGCT
>CAYQUY010000331.1:0-3153 GCA_964420755.1 uncultured Anaerolineaceae bacterium | reverse complement strand
CCTCGGTCATGTCCATGCCAATGACCGGTCCCGCTTCTCCCACCTGCCGCGCCGCCACGGGGCGGTTCAGCCCGCCCTCAGCCGCCACATCCGGCGCGTAGCGAAGCATCAGCCTGCCGCAGCAGTCAGCGATCTGATCCTGGTTGAGTTGGTAGAACGTGTGGCGGCCCGAACGCCGGACCCATACCAGGTTCGCCTCGCGCAAGAGGATCAGGTGATGGGAGACGGTGGGCTGGCTTACACCCAGGGCCTCGGCCAACTCTCCTACCGAGCGCCACTGGCAACAACACAGCCTCATGATCTGCTGCCGCGTGGCATCGGCCAAGGCCCGGGCGAAGGCAACGGAATCGGGTTTCATCTCGCGCTTTCGATCCATAGACAGATGTCTATCTATTGAGATGATACCACCTCGACACACCGTGTCAAGGTTGGGCGGCCGGGTGGACCTGAAGTAGAATCCCCGCATGGTCTCGGTGGACCTCGTCATCGTCGGAAGTGGGCCTGCCGGATTGTCAACCGCTCTTCACCTGGTGCGTGCGGATCCGGCTTGGGCTGAACGGATCCTGATCCTGGAAAAGGCCTCGCACCCCCGGCACAAGCCCTGCGCCGGAGGCCTCACCCGTCTTGCCCTGCTCCAGCTTCAGGCCCTGGGCCTCACCCTCAACGTTCCCTATGTCTACGTCGGCGAAGCGCGCCTCGAATACCGGGGCCGCCGCATCACCGTCCGTGGCAGCCCCGTCATTGCGGTCACGCAGCGCAGCCAGTTCGACGCCAGCTTGGCCGTGCAGGCCCGCCGACGCGGCCTCCGCCTGCACGAGAACGAGCCCGCTCTCCGGCTGGAGCGGGAAGGCGAGACGATCCTGGTGCACACCAACCGCGAGACCTACCGCGCCCAGGCGATCGTGGGGGCAGACGGGACGAACAGCATCGTCCGGCGTTGGCTGGCAGGGCCCGAGCGACCGGTTCAGGTCGCTCGCGCCGTCGAGGCCCTCACGCAGGCTACGGGCACCGAGCCCCTCTTCAGGGAGCAGGCGGCCCTGTTCGATTTCGCCTGCGCGCAGCGCGGCCTCAAGGGTTATGCCTGGAGCTTCCCCAGCCTGGCGTCCGGTGAACCATGCTTCCACCGGGGAATCTACGATTCGCAAATCTGCCGGCAGCATCCACGTCCTTCCCTTCGCCCCCTCTTGACGGAGCTGCTGGAGGAAGGCCGCGGGAACGGCAGAGCAGAGGCCATCGATGGCTCCCTGCTCCACTGGTTCGCGCCCTGGGGTCGGATCTCCGGTCCCCGCGTCCTGCTGGTTGGTGACGCGGCCGGATCGGACGTTCTGTTCGGTGAGGGCATCGGGATTGCCCTGGGATACGGGGCGATCGCCGCTGCCTGCCTGAACAAGGCCTTCGCTCGAGGCCGGTTCTCCTTTCTCGACTACCGCAGGCGACTGCTGTTCTCCTCCCTCGGCGGCTACCTGCTCCTACGCGGCCTCCTCGCCCAGACCTGCTACCGGCTCAGTCCCAGAGACCCCTTCATGCAGGCCCTGTGGATGGTCGCGGGTTGGGCCATGGACCTGGCAGGTCCGACGCCCGCCGTCCCCGGTGTCCTCCCACCGACGGGGCAGATCGGCCCGCCACCCCAGCAGGATCGGTGACCTCGGGATCGGCAGGGGCCTACTCTCAACGAGCGCATCCTACAGGAAAAAGGAGCCAGGGTCGACGAGACCCTGGCTTCGAGTTGCGCATGTTCGCCGAGATGGTCGCTGAGGCGAGACCCAGTATCTCGCTGCGGCCTGCCCCGTCGTTCAAGAGACTACTGGAGGAAATTCCAGGGATTGACCTTCCCGTACCGGTCGCTCATCATCTCGAAGTGCAGGTGAGGCCCAGAGCAGTTGCCGGTGCAGCCCATCAGGCCGATCACGTTTCCCTGGAAGACCGCCTGCCCGCAGACAACATTCACCTGGCTCAGATGGGCGTACAGCGTCTGCCACCCGTTGCCATGGTCAAGCACGACAACCAGGCCGTAGCCGTAGTCGTTCCAGCCTGCGTAGACGACCACACCAGTGTCGGAGGCGAAGATGCTGCTCCCGGCACTGCCGGCGAGGTCAATCGCCGGATGGCCGACGGCCGGATTGTAGTCGTAGCCCGAGAGGAAGTGGTTGACGGTTGGGAAGATGAAGGTCCCGGTGCCGACCGGCCCATCGGTAACGGTGCCACAGTAGCCAGGCCCCAGGATCCGGGCCGCAGCGGGATTCGCCCGTGTGATGCGGGGTGTGCTCCAGGTCACAACCTCGCGATGCCCACCAGGGATCACGAGCATCGTCCCCGGCTCGATCGGTGGATTGGCGGGGTCGACATCGGGATCCAGGTGATTGCCAGGCCAGTCGATGATGTCCTGGACGGTGACACCGAACGATCCGGCCACTCCCGCCAGGCCGTCACCCGCGTGCCAAACCCAGGAGGTCCCGTCCACCGGCAGGATATACAGCTCCTGCCCAGGCGACAGGCTGTGAGGGTCATCCTTGAGGACGTCGTAGTTGCCCCACAGGATGGTTTCAGGGCGCAGGCCGAAGTTCGCGGCAATGCCAAAGAGGGTGTCTCCAGTCTGGACGACGTAGTGAATCACCTCGAGCCGCGGACGAGGAGGGTGGTCGGTATGCCCCTCGGCCAGCCGAGAGATTCCTTCGAAGGGGAGCGCCCCGCCGGCGAAGGCCGGTAAGTCAGCCAGACTGACCTGACTCACTGGCGTCGGCGTAGGCGCGACTTGCGCCGCAGCGGGCTCGACCACGTCGTCCGCCGGCAGCCGATCCAGTCCCAACCGCACGGCCCACACCCCCAGGGCAACCACGGCCAACACCGCCAGGTGATTAGTGAGGCGGATGAAGACTCCCCGCAAGCCCAGGCGCTGGAGATCAAGCCAGGTCTGCCGACGGGGTCGAGGGTCCGGGTCCGGCGAGACGTCGGAGGATTCGCGGTCAGGAGTCACCAGGACCTCCAGGGGTGCCGCATCATACCAGTCACCCTCGGGAGCGTCAAGCTGCGGTTATGTCCAGTCAAGGCAGGACATACCAGGGGTTGACAAAGCCCCCCTCGAAACGCGTCTCGAAGTGCAAGTGCGGGCCCGTCGAGTTACCGGTGGAGCCGGCCAGGCCGATGGCCTGGCCC
>CAYQUY010000330.1:0-3165 GCA_964420755.1 uncultured Anaerolineaceae bacterium | reverse complement strand
TCGTACTTCTTCTTCCGCAGGGTCAGCAAGGCCTACGAGGCCTACCAGGAGCAGGAAGCCAAGCTCTCAACGACCCTGCAGGAGAACCTGACCGGCATGCGCGTGGTGCGCGCCTTCGCTCGCCAGGCCTACGAGCGCGAGAAGTTCGACAAGGACAACTGGGAGAAGTTCCTGCGCGGCCGCTATCTGCTGTCGATGCACTCTCTCTTCTGGCCGATCTCCGACCTGCTCTGCGGGTTCCAGATGCTGGCCGGGTTCTACCTGGCCGCGCGGATGGCCATCGCCGGCTCGATCACGGTCGGCACCTACCTGGCCTACTCGGGCATGGTCACCTGGCTTATCTGGCCGATGCGCAACCTGGCGCGCTTGATCGTCAACATGTCGACGGGTCTTGTGTCCTACGGCCGCGTGTTCGAGATCATCAAGCAGGATCGCGAGCCCCTCGAGACCGGCGCCTACTCCCCGCACGGCGAGCTTGGCGGCGAGGTCGTCTTCGACAATGTCAGCTTCGCCTACGGCGAGCACCGTCCGGCGCTGCACAACGTGAGCTTCCGCTGCCGCCCGGGTGAGGTCGTCGCCCTGTTGGGAGCGACCGGCTCGGGCAAGTCGAGCCTCGTCAGCCTGCTGCCCCGCTTCTACGACTACACCGGCGGCAGCCTCAAGCTTGACGGCGTCGAGCTGCGGGACTACCCACGACACTACCTGCGGCGCCAGATCGGCATCGTCGAGCAGGAGCCGTTCCTGTTCTCCCGCAGCCTGCGCGAGAACATCACCTACGGCGTCGGCCGGGACGTGCCTCAAGCCGAGGTCGAGGCCGCGGCCCGGGCCGCTGCCATCCACGACGTCATCGTGGGCTTCCCCTCGGGCTACGACACGTTGATCGGAGAGAGAGGGGTCACACTCTCCGGTGGGCAGAAGCAGCGGGTGGCCATCGCCCGCACGCTGCTCAAGAACCCACGACTGCTCATCCTGGACGACTCAACCTCGTCCGTCGATACCGAGACTGAAGAGGAGATCCGAGGCGCCCTTGAGCGCCTGATGCGCGGCCGCACGACCTTCGTCATCGCCCACCGAATCCAGTCGGTCATGCAGGCGGATCAGATTCTGGTCCTTGACCACGGCCGAATCGTCCAGCGCGGGAAACACGAAGAGCTTCTGGCGCAGCCAGGGATCTACCGCCAGATCTATGACGTCCAGGCCCGCATCGAGGCCGAGGTCCAGAAGGAAGTCGACCGTGTCGCAGTTTGATTATGAGGAAGAACAGTACGAAGCCCAGTTCAATGGCCGGACGGTCCTGCGCATCCTGGCGCAAACGCGGCCGCACTGGAGATGGGTCGTCGGCTTCCTGGTCACGGTTGCGGTGGTCTCCTTCCAGGACGCCTATTTCACGTTCCTGAGCAAGCGAATCATCGATGAGGGCATCAGCGCCGGCAACCTGACCGCACTCGGGCGCATCGTCGCCACTTACGCCGTGCTCCAGGTAGTCCAGGCCGCAGCGGTCTTTGTCTTCTTCTACCTGGCCGGCGTTTTGGGAGAGCGCATCCAGTACGATCTCCGCCGCAAGATGTTCGACCACCTGCAGGAGCTGTCCTTCTCCTACTACGACCGCACGCCGGTGGGCTGGCTCATGGCGCGGGTGACTTCCGATTCGGAACGCATCGCCCAGCTCGTCACCTGGGGGTTGCTGGACACGACCTGGGGCCTGCTCAACATCGTCACCTCCATGGCCTTCATGTTGATCATCAACTGGCGACTGGCGCTGATCGTGCTCGCCATCCTGCCGATCTTGCTGGTCGTCGCCGCCCGTTTCAAGAAGGCCATCCTGGAGGAATTCCGCAATGTGCGCCGGAATAACTCGCAGATCACCCGCTCCTATAACGAGAACATCACCGGGGTTCGCGTGGTCAAGGCCTTGTGCCGGGAGGAAGGCAACCTGCAGGACTTCCAGGTTGTGACCTCCGCCATGTATCGCTCCTCCTTCAGGGCGGCCTGGCTCTCGGCCCTCTTCCTGCCGGCGGTCCAGATGATCAGCGCCGTGGCCCTGGGCAGCATCCTGTGGTATGGCGGCCTGCAGGCCAACCTGGGGAGCATGACCGTGGGAGGCATCCAGGCCTTCGTCTCCTACATCACTCTGATGATGTGGCCTATCCAGGATCTGGCTCGCGTCTACGCGGAGATGCAGCATGCCATCGCCTCGGCCGAGCGGGTCTTCGCCCTGGTGGACTCGGAGCCAGACGTCGTCGACCGCCCCGGCGCGGTCGATCCCGGATCCATCCAGGGTGACGTCGAGTTCGATGGCATCGGCTTCCACTACGAGGAGGGCAAGCCCGTTCTGGAGGACTTCTACTTGAAGGTCCGCCGCGGCGAGACGATCGCCTTGGTCGGCCCCACCGGGGGCGGCAAGTCGACGATCGTCAGCCTGCTCTGCCGATTCTACGAGCCCAAGCGGGGCACGATCCGCATCGGCGGCAGGGACTATACCGGCCTCTCTCTTCATGCCCTGCAGTCGCGGCTGGGAATCGTCCTCCAGACGCCACACCTCTTTTCCGGCACGGTTCGCCAGAACATCCGCTACGGGCGCCTGCAGGCGACGGACGAGGAGGTCGAGGCGGCCGCCCGCTTGGCCGGGGCCGACGAGTTCATCAGCAAGCTGGATAAGGGCTACGAGGCCGAGGTCGGCGAAGGGGGCAACATGCTCTCGGTCGGCCAGAAGCAGTTGATCAGCCTGGCCAGGGCGGTGCTGGCCCAACCCGAGATCTTCATCATGGACGAGGCCACGAGCTCGGTCGACACGCTCACCGAAGCGATGATCCAGAAGGGAATGGAAACCCTGATGAGGGGCCGGACCTCGTTCGTCATCGCCCACAGGCTGTCAACGATCAAGCGGGCCGATCGCATCCTTGTGGTCGAGGACGGCCGGATCGTCGAATCCGGAACCCATGCCGAGCTGCTTCGCCTGCGCGGCCGCTACTACAACCTGTACACGCGCCAATTCCGGCGCCAGCTGGAGCGCGAGTACGATCTCTTGGGCATGGTCGGCGCGGCTTCCTGAGACAAGGGCCAAGTTCCTGGCCCGCGCTCTATGCTCCGCGGTGCGGCGGGGGACCGAGGGGCTCCTCGCGCCGGGCGCCGTCCTCGGCGGCCGGTCGAGGGCATGCGGGCGCG
>CAYQUY010000329.1:0-3173 GCA_964420755.1 uncultured Anaerolineaceae bacterium | reverse complement strand
CCATCGTCCCTACATTCATGTGCGGCTTCGTCCGCTCAAACTTCTGCTTGGCCATCGTGACGATCTCCTTCGCTGTCTCTCGGTCTTCTGGTCGGGAGACGTCAACGCGCTCCCGCCAGGATCTCCTGCATGACGGCCTCGGTCACCTGTGCGTAGTGATCGAACTCCATCGTGAACACGCCCCGACCTTGTGAGGCGGAGCGCAGAGCTGTGGCGTAACCGAACATCTCGGCCAGCGGCACCTTGGCCCGCACGGCCTGCACCTTGCCCGGCCGAGCCTCAATTCCTTCGATCGTCGCCCGCCGGGCGCTCAGGTCGCCCGTGACGTCCCCGAGGTTAGCCTCGGGAACCACGATCTCCGCCTTCATCACCGGTTCCAGCAGGATGGGCGCGCCTGACTGCACACCCTGCTTGAACGCCATCGAGCCGGCCACCTTGAAGGCCATCTCGCTCGAATCGACCTCGTGGTACGAACCATCAATCAGGCTCACCCGAATGTCCACGACCGGATAGCCGGCGATTACGCCCGACTCGGCGGCTTCCTTGACGCCCTTCTCCACCCCCGGGATGTACTCGCTGGGAATGACGCCCCCAACGATCTCATCCTCGAACTGGACACCCGAGCCGGGTTCGCCCGGCTCCAGCCGAAGGACGACATGTCCGTACTGGCCGCGGCCGCCCGTCTGCTTCACGTACCGGTATTCAGACCTGGGCACCGGCTTCGAGATCGATTCCCGGTAGGCCACCCGCGGGCGGCCGATCCTGGCCTGCACCTTGAACTCCCGCAGCATCCGGTCGACCAGCACCTCGAGGTGTAGCTCCCCCATTCCCCAGATCACGGTCTGCCCGGTGTTCTCGTCTAGCCGGACGCGGAAGGTCGGGTCCTCCTCAGACAGCTTGTGCAGCGCCTCCGACATCTTGTCCTGGTCGGAAGCGGTCCGCGGCTCAATGGCCAGGAAGATCACCGGTTCTGGGAAAGTGATGCTCTCCAGCGTGATCGGATTGGCGGCGTCGCACAGGGTATCCCCGGTGAAAGTGTCCTTCATCCCCAGGATGGCGCCGATATCGCCGGCCAAGACCTCGCGGATGTCTTCGCGGCGGTCGGCGTACATCCGGAGCAGCCGGCCTACCCGTTCCCGCTTGCCCTTGGTTGAGTTGTAAACGGTCGAACCCTGGGTGATCTTTCCCGAATACACCCGAAGGTATGCAAGCCGTCCCACGTAGGGATCGGTGACGATCTTGAAAACGAGCGCGCTCAGGGGCGCATCGTCCTGCGCCTCCCGGGTAACCTCTTGCTCGGTGCCTGGCTTCAGCCCGCGCACCGGAGGGATGTCCCGGGGCGAGGGCAGATAGTCGACGATGGCGTCGAGGAGAGGCTGTACCCCCTTGTTCCGCAGGGCCGAGCCACAGAAGACCGGGGTGACCCTGCCGGCGATCACCCCCCGCCGCAGGCTCTGCTTCAGTTCCTCAACCGAGACGGTCTGCCCATCCAGATAACGGAGGGTCAGCTCCTCATCCGTCTCGACGATCTGCTCGATCATCCGTGACCGGCGCTCGGCAGCTTCGGCCTTGAGATCGGCGGGGATTTCGGCCCGCTCGGGCGTATCCCCGAGCTGATCCATCCACAGGATCGCCTTCTCCTCAAGGAGATCGACCGCGCCCTGGAAGCCCGCTTCGAAGCCGATCGGCATCTGCACCGGGATCGGATTGGCGCCCAACCGCTCCCGGATGCTCTCGACCGTGCGATCGTAAGAGGCCCCCACCCGGTCCATCTTGTTGACGAAGCAGATCCGGGGGACGTGATACCGATCCGCCTGCCGCCAGACCGTCTCCGACTGGGGCTCTACCCCCTGGACGGCGTCGAATACGACGATTCCACCATCCAGAACCCGCAGACATCGCTGGACTTCGGCCGTGAAGTCGATGTGCCCCGGCGTGTCGATGATGTTGATAACGTGCCCCTGCCACTCAGCCGTGACGGCGGCCGAGACGATGGTGATCCCTCGCTCGCGCTCCTGCTCCATCCAGTCGGTGACCGTTGTCCCGTCGTCTACCGAGCCAAGACGATGCGTCCGACCGGTGTAGAACAACACGCGCTCGGTTGTCGTCGTCTTGCCGGCATCGATATGGGCAATGATGCCGATATTCCGGTAGCGGTCCAACGGGTATTCGCGGGTCATGACCGTTCACAGCCAGCAGGGCAGGCCTCCCTGGAACTACCAGCGATAGTGGGCGAAGGCCCGGTTGGCCTCCGCCATCTTGTGGGTCTCTTCGCGACGCTTGATGGCGGCGCCGGTGTTGTTGGCGGCGTCCATCAGCTCGCCCGCCAGCCTCTCAGCCATCGACTTGCCAGCCCTCGCCTTGGCCGCGGTCAGGATCCAGCGTGTCGCCAACGAGGTTCGCCGGTCCGGAGCGACCTCAACCGGGACCTGATAGGTGGCGCCACCCACCCGCCTCGGCTTGACCTCGAGCATCGGAGCCACGTTCTTGATGGCCTGCTCGAACACCTCGGCCGGCTCCCGCTTGGCGCGGGCCTCAATCAGGTCGAAAGCATCATAGACGATGCGGCTTGCCGTGCTCTTCTTGCCCCTCCGCATCAGCCGATTGATGAATCCCTGGACCATCGGATTGCTGTACCGGATGTCACCAGGGATCACTTTCTTCTCGGGCTTGGTTCGTCGCATCTTCCTGCTCCATCTTCAGGACCCCAGCTCGATCGTCTGACCGACGACGACCGATCGGGCCGCACTTACGCCTTGGGCCGCTTGCCGCCGTACTTGGAGCGGCCCTGCTTGCGCCCTTCAACGCCCGTCGTGTCCAACGTGCCACGAATGATGTGGTAGCGCACACCGGGTAGATCCTTGACACGCCCACCGCGGACCAAGACGACCGAGTGCTCCTGGAGCGAATGCCCTTCGCCCGGGATATAAGCCGTCACCTCGATCCCATTCGTGAGGCGAACTCGCGCCACCTTGCGCAAGGCCGAGTTCGGCTTCTTCGGCGTCTGGGTGCGCACCTGCGTGCATACGCCTCGCTTCTGAGGCGCGCCCTTCGGCTGCTGCGCCCAGCGCTGCCTCATGATGTTGAAGGTGTATTGCAGCGCCGGCGCCTTGGTTCGCGATCGTTTCGAAGCCCGGCCTCTGCGCACCAACTGGTTGATCGTCGGCACGTCC
>CAYQUY010000328.1:0-3188 GCA_964420755.1 uncultured Anaerolineaceae bacterium | reverse complement strand
CCTATAGGCGCGTAAAATCGGCAGGCAAGCTGCCTTGCGGACGCTCTCAGGATAGTTTGCGCGCGCTTAGCTGTCAATGCAAGCGACGATTCTCCCTCTCCCTATCGCCATGTATCACATCTCGGGCTGGAGGGACTTCGCGATCCCTGGCACGTCGCCTAGCACTGTGCCCGCGGCCGCCCCGCCAAGGGCATCTTGCCACTTGCGCCTAGGCTCGACCGTGTGTATTCTATCATCTCCCGGATGTAACACATGACGGTACTCTTTTTCGCCCGTCTGAACGATACTCAGCGACAAGAGGCTCGCTCCATCGCGGGAACGTGATGGACTTGCCGGTTGTGTGATTCCTGGGTCATCGCCAACGTCCCGCGGCGGCCTGGCAAGGACGAGGTGTAGCCCGCTCGTCTAGTCCGTCGAGGAGCGAACGGCGCGTCCGGCGCACCCTCAGATCGAGCCGGGCAGCCCATCCGCAATCACCCGCCCGACTAGCTCGCAGTCTCCGGCCAATTCCAGGGCGGCGATTCTGGGAGGCATACCTTGGCGACGAGCAGCATGGAAACTTCGGTGACCTCAACGAGCGAAGCATTCCTGGCCAGCGTGTATCGCACGGCGGATGGTGAACGCCTCCGCCGGTGTCTGCAGTGTGGGACATGCAGTGGCGTCTGCCCATACGGGTACATCATGGACTTCCCGCCCAGCCGGATGATCACCGTCCTGCGGGCCGGCGAGTTCGACCAGGTGCTGGCCTCCGACACGGTCTGGATGTGCCTCTCCTGCTACGCCTGCGCACAGGTCTGCCCGGCCCAGATTCCGTTGACCTCGGGTCTGATGACCCGTGCTAAGGAGGAACTGCTGCTGGCGGGCAAGGTGCCGACCGAACTCCAGCAGGCCCTCGAGAACTCGCAGCGATATGGCAACGTCCTGGGCCAGTCGCCCCGCAAGAGGCATGATTGGGCCAAAGGCCTCACCCCACCCGTGCCCGTCCTGGGCAAAGACAAGGCCTCCGCCGACTTCCTGTGGTTCGTCGGAGACTATCCCTCCTACCATGCCCGGATGCAGTCTGTCAGCCGGGCGCTGGCCAAGGTGCTCAGTAGACTAGGGGCGGATTTCGGCATCCTGGGACCGGACGAGGTCAGTGATGGCGACTCTCAACGCCTCGCCGGCGAGCGCGGCTTGTTCGAGATGCTCGCCACGAAGAACGGGCAGGCCTTCCGCAAGCACAAGTTCGGCGCCATCCTCACCTCCGACCCCCATGCCTACAACAGCCTCAAGAATGAGTACCCGGCGCTGGGGATCTCCTATCCGGTGCTCCACCACTCGGAGTTCCTCGCCCAGTGGCTCGACCAGCTTCGGCCTCTCCTCACGCGCGAGGCGAAGGCACGGGTCGCGTTTCACGATCCGTGCTACCTCGGCCGCGTCAACGGCATCTATGACGAACCCCGGGCGGTTCTGGGCGCCATCCCGGGCGTTGAGCTCGTGGAGATGGCGCATACGCGTTCGAACAGCCTGTGCTGCGGCGGCGGAGGCGGCGGCATGTGGCTGGACGGCTTCCAGTGGGAGAAGGCCCGCGCCAGGACTTCGGAGTGGCGTGTGCAAGAAGCCGTGGCGGCGGGGGCCGATATCCTGGCTGTCGCCTGCCCGTACGAGCCCATCCGCTTCGAGGATGCCACCAAGACCGTGCCCGGCGCCGGCCAACTTGTGGTCAAGGACATCGTCGAGCTGCTGGCCGAGGCTATGGCCGATTAGGGAGGTAGACGCATGAAGATCGTGGTCCTCGTGAAGATGGTGCCCGACCTGGTCGAAGAGCTCTCGATCGACCCCGGCGGCACTGCGCTGGATACCTCCTGGCTGCGCCTGATCATCAATGAGTTCGATGATCACGCTTTGGAACAGGCCGTTCTCCTCAAGGAACGCGGGGGTGGCGAGGTCACCGTCATGGCCCCTGAGGCCGAGGGGGTTGATGACGTCCTCTTCACGGCGGCAGCCAAGGGCGCCGATCGCTTGATCAAGCTGACAGGAGACCCCGCCAGCATGGCCAGCAGTCACGCCCTAGCGAGCGCCGTCGCCGGAGTGGTCAAGGAGTTGCAGCCTGACCTGGTCTTGACCGGAGTACAGGCGAACAATGATCTGGACGGACCGGTGGGGCCTGTCCTGGCGGAAAGACTGGGGATACCCTATCTCGGCTATGTCGCCGGCGTGACAACCAGCGGCGACAAGGCCGTCGCCCGCAAGGAGTACCCGGGCGGAGTGATCGCCGAGATGGAGATGAGCCTGCCCGGCGTGCTGGGCATTCAGGCCGCCGAGAAGCCGCCGCGCTATGTGGCCGTCAGCAAGGTGCGGCAGGCGATGCAGACCACAACCCTCGAATCACGGCCGCTCCCCGCCCCAGACGTCACCGGTGCACTACCGGTCGCCCGGATGTTCCAGCCTGAGGCCTCGCAACGTGCAACCATGCTCGAAGGCGATGTGGACGCAGTTGCGGCCAAGCTGGTTGGCGTACTCAAGGAAGCCGGCGTGTTATGACAGGAGGACTCAGGTGAACCAGGATGCCCACGTCGTGATTGAGCACCTCCGGGGACAGGTCTCCGAGATCTCACATGTGGCGTTGGCTGCCGCTCGCGTGCTCGCTCAGGGAACGGGCGGACAGGTCGTCGCAATCCTGCTCGGGCACAACGCGCAGGCGCTGGCCGAGGGGCTGGCGGCTGACAGGGTGCTGTACGTCGACCACCCGGCGCTCGCCGACTTCACCCCAGATGCCTACCAGAGGGTTCTCGTCGACCTGATCGCCGAGCACAAGCCGAGGGTGGTTCTGTTTGGGAACACCACCATCGGCTCGGACGTGGCCAGCCTGATCTCTGCCCGATTGGGCATGCCGTTGGTGAGTTCGTGCCGCAGCGTGAGCCCGGAAGGAAGGGTGACGAGCCAGGTTTGCGGCGGCAAGATCTTGGTCGAGTTCGCGCTCCCGGACTCGACCACCCTGCTCACCATGGTGCCGGGTTCCTACTTGCCGGAGGAGGGTCAGGCGAAACAGGCGCCGCCGGTGACCGCGGCCAGCCCTCCCTCCCTCGAGGGCCTGCGCCTAAGCCTGAAACGCTACATCGAACCTGAAGCCGGCGACGTCGACATCTCCAAGGAGCCGATCCTGATCGCCGTTGGACGCGGCATCCAGAACAAGGACAACCTTGAGC